>NZ_JBJDRF010000015.1:0-96146 GCF_044987305.1 Novosphingobium sp. ZW T3_23 | reverse complement strand
GCTGGTGCCGCACTGAAAATGCCCTCGGGGCATTTTCCAAACAGTCTCTAAAGTACCTGCTGCCGGGCTGGCGGGAAAATCGTCAAGGCCTCTTGCGCGTTTTCGCGCGACATACCAAATAACGCGGCATGCAAAGCGAAAACCCCTTCGTCGCCGATTTCGTCAAGATGATGAACAGTGCTGCCGGCACGCTCGCCGGCGTGGGCCGTGAAGCGCGCGACAACGCGCGTGAGCGCTTCAAGGAACTCATGGGCGACATGGACTATGTCACCCGCGAGGAGTTCGAGGCGGTCAAGGAACTTGCCGCCACCGCGCGCGGAGAGGTCGAGGCGCTGAAGGCGCGTATCGAGGCGCTCGAAGGCAAATCGGGGCAGTAAGGCTTCTTCTTCGATCCGATTTCAGTAGCATCGAAAAACGCGGGAGATTTCCCGCGTTTTTCATATCGGCGCTAGGCGCTTGCCTCTGCCGTACGGACCCGTCAGTAACCGCAGCCATGCAGCTTCGCGCTTCCGCCATCGTCTGTGCTGCCCGCCCGCACGGCGAGACGGCGGTGATCGCACGCATGTTGACGGCGGAGGCGGGGATCGTCGCCGCCTATGTGGCGGGCGGCAGGGGGCGCGAGATGCGGCCCGTGCTGATCCCCGGCAACGCGGTGGAAGCGGACATCCGGTCCAAAAGCGAGAGCCAGCTGCCGTTCGCGCGGGTGGAACTCGTCACCAGTCGCGGCCCCTGGCTGACCGAGCCGCTTCCCGCCGCCGCGATTTCCTGGGTCACTGCCCTGACGGCGATAGCCCTGCCGGAGCGTCAGCCTTTCCCTGCACTCTACGATGCTCTCGGCGCCCTGCTCGAAGCGATCTGCGTTGCGCCGTCGGCGCGAGGGTGGGCATTGCCGCTGCTTTCCTACGAAGTTCTGCTGCTGCGCGAACTGGGTTACGGGGTGCCGGTGAACCGCCCCGAAGACGATGACTGGAGCGCTATCCTCACGACTTTCGACCGCCTCGGTCGTGAGCTTTCGCGCTATCCGCTTGCCGATCGGCGCGGAGACGTTATGGGGTCGCGCGTCCTGCTGCGCGAGCGGCTGGCACGGATTCATGGCTGAGAAGCAAGCGGAGAACGACATGCGCATCGCGGTATTTGCAGGAGACGGGATCGGTCCCGAGGTCACCGAGCAGGCGGTGCGCGTCCTCGAAAAGCTTGAACTTCCGGGGCTTGAGCTGGTCGAAGGCGATGTCGGCGGCGCCGCCTACTACAAGCACGGCCACCCGCTGCCCGCAGAAACCCTGGACATCGCGCGATCGGCGCAGGCGATCCTGTTCGGCGCCGTGGGCGATTTCTCCTGCGACCATCTGGAACGCCATCTCCGCCCGGAACAGGCCATCCTGGGCCTGCGCAAGGAACTCGGCCTCTTCGCGAACCTGCGCCCGGCGCAGGTCTTCGCAGGCCTTGAGGACCTGACCACGCTGCGCCCGGAAGTGGCCAGCAAGATCGACCTGCTGATCGTGCGCGAGCTGAACGGCGACGTGTACTTCGGCGAGAAGGGCATCCGCACGCTGGAGGACGGCCGTCGTCAGGGCTGGGACATGATGTCCTATGCCGAGGACGAAGTGCGCCGCATCGCCCATGTCGGCTTCAAGGCCGCGATGGGGCGCGGCAAGAAGCTCTGCTCGGTCGACAAGGCCAACGTGCTGGAAACCTCGCAGCTCTGGCGCGACGTGATGATCGAGGTGTCCAAGGATTACCCCGAAGTCGAACTCACCCATATGTACGTCGACAATGCGGCGATGCAGCTGGTGAAGAACCCCGGCCAGTTCGACGTGATCGTCACCGGCAACCTGTTCGGGGACATTCTTTCCGACCAGGCATCGATGTGCGTGGGGTCGATCGGCCTGCTCGCCTCGGCCAGTCTTGCCGAAGGCACGCTTGGCCTCTATGAACCGATCCACGGTTCGGCGCCGGATATCGCGGGCAAGGGTCTTGCCAATCCGATGGCGACGATCCTCTCGGCGGCGATGCTGCTGCGCCATTCGTTCGGCCTGGAAGCGGAAGCGGCCCGGATCGAGACGGCGGTCGCGAAGGCGCTGGCCGACGGCATCAAGGGCGGCGATCTCGGCGGCACGGCAGGCACGCGTGAGATCGGTGACGCGGTGCTCGAACGCCTCTAAGGCGTTCGCGGCCTTGATCGGCTAAGATTTATTCAGATTTACCACCTACCACGGGGCGCATGAACATTACCGGTTCTGATATTGCAGGGACGATCGAAGCTGGCGCCAGACCACTGGAGCTGGCGGTCGTCCTGCCCACCTACAACGAACGCAAGAACATCGCGACGATGATCGAGCGTCTCGATGCCGCGCTCCAGGGCGTGGCATGGGAAGCCGTCTTCGTGGACGACAACAGCCCTGACGGTACCTCGGACGAGGCACGCCGCCTGTCGCTGGTGGACCCGCGTGTGCGCTGCATCCAGCGCATCGGGCGTCGCGGTCTTGCCAGCGCCGCGATCGAAGGGATGTGCTCCACCGCCGCGCCGGTGGTGGCGGTGATGGACGCCGACCACCAGCACGACCCGGCCCTGCTGCCAGGCATGCTCAAGGCGGTCACGTCCGGCGAATACGACCTTGCCTATGCCTCTCGCTTCGCCGAAGGCGCCAGCACCGAGGCCTGGGGGCGGCCGGACCGCGTCAAGGCGTCGGGCCTTGCCAACCGCATCGCCAACAAGGTGACCGGCGTCGAACTGACGGACCCGATGAGCGGGTTCTTCATGCTCCGCACCGAAACCCTGCGCGCCGACGCGCACCGCCTCTCCGGCGTGGGCTTCAAGATTCTCCTCGATATCCTCGCAACCGTAGACCGTCCGCTTCGCGTCAAGGAGTTCCCGCTCCATTTCGCGGCCCGCGCGGAAGGCGAAAGCAAACTGGACCAGACCGTCGTGTTCGAATTCCTCGTGGGTCTTTACGACAAGTGGCTGGGGCGGATCATCCCGACCCGTTTCGCGCTGTTCGGCACGGTTGGTGCCCTGGGCGTCGTGGTGCAGCTTAGCGTGCTCTGGGTGATGCTTCACCTCGTGTTCGCCGAGCGGTTCGTCTATGGCAACTGGTCCGAGAGCGCGACGTTCAACATCTCGAACACGATCGCCGCCGTCGTCGCGATGACGTTCAACTTCGTGCTCAACAACGAGCTGACCTATTCGGACAAGCGCCTGCGCGGATTCGGCCCGCTGATGCGCGGCTGGGCGCAGTTCGCGCTGACCTGCTCGCTGGGCCTGCTCACCAACATCGGCTCGGCCGCGGTGCTCAAGACCATCGGCATCCATGACGTGCTGGCGGTGATCACCGGCGTGCTGCTGGCCTCGGTGTTCAACTTCGCGCTCTCGTCGAAGTTCGTCTGGGGCAAGTACTGAGCCCCAAGGCGGCACGCTTCATGACGCGGCATCCCTTGCCGCGCGGACAGATGGCATGGCTCGCGCTGACGGGCTTGGCGGCGTTGTTCAGCTTGCTGGACACGCCGTTTCCGCATCTGGCGCCGATGCAGAACCTGCCCAGCCTGGCGATCCTGGCAGGCATCGGCATCTCGCTGCGGCGATGGCCCATGCCGACGAGCGCGGTGGCCTGCGTCTGCCTGTTCCTCGTGCTTCACACGATCGGCGGCCGCTACATCTATTCCTTCGTCCCTTACGACGACTGGGCACGGGCGATCGGCCTGCCTTCACCCTCCGAGGCACTGGGGCTCGAGCGCAACGGCTGGGACCGACTGGTCCATTTCAGCTTCGGCGCGCTCTGGGTCCATCCGATCTCCGGCTGGCTGGCGAAGCACAAGGCGCTGTCGATCTCGCTGGCGACCTATGTGGCGGTAGAGTTCGTGCTGGCCGGCAGCGCCGTCTACGAGATTTTCGAATGGCTGCTCACCGTGTTCATGGCGGGCCCGGATGCGCTGGCCTACAACGGCCAGCAGGGCGATCCCTGGGATCCGCAGAAGGACATGGCCATGGCCGGCCTGGGAGCCGTCCTTGCGGCGATCTTCCTGCGGACGAAGGCCCGGTTCACCTGAACTACCTTCGACGGCGCCGGTAGGGCGTTCGCCGGTTTCCCTTTGTGCCGAGCGGTGCGATCCTGTCTTCGCGGGAAACCGAGGGATGAGGCGAACCATGATAGTGCGCGTTTCCATAAAGGTCCGCGATCCATGCCATGTCGCGGCCGTGCTTACGGAAATCGTCGGCCGCCCGGCGGTCCAGGCTCAGGCGGGCTGGCTCGTCGTTGCGGAGGCAGGGCCCGATCTCGAAATTCTCGAACGATCGGAAGGGCTTCCCCCTGGCCAGGAATGCGGCATCGCGTTGGCCTCTGCGCTGACCGTCGCCGAAGTCTTCGCGGTCGCCGGGCGCGAAGGGTGGCCGGCGCGCTATCGCCGGCCGCAGGGGACTTCGGGCGTGATCGAACTGCTTCTGGAAGGGGATTGCAGGCTTGAAGTGCTGACAGCCGATATGCAGGCCGCCTGAATTTTCAGAGCCGCATGGGTTTTAGCGCCAGTTCGGAAACCACATCCAGAAATTGTAGAACTCCTTCGTCGGCAGCGGCGCACCCGAAATGATCGGATAGAACACCACGAACAGGCCGACGGAACCGACCAGCGTGCCCGTGCCAAGATGGCGCCAGCGGTCCCGCCGCTCCCACAGCGCGTCGAGGCCGAACGCGAGAATGGCCATGAGGAAGGCGCCGGGAAGAAGATAGTGGTAGTAGAACTGGATCGGCTTGCCATTGACGATCCAGATGCCCAGCGTGCTCGCGTAGAGCAGCACCAGCGTCAGGACGTCGCGACGCGCGCGGAAGATCGATGCCCAGATGCCCCAGACGAGCGCGAAGAGGCCGGCGATCATGGAGAAGGGGTTGCCGAGCATCACGATGCCGTGCTGATGCCCGTCGATGCTCTCGAACTGGTACCAGATCGGGCGCCAATCGACCATCCACTGGTACCAGACACTGCGATAGGGATGCAGCTTCTTCACGCTGTCCTGAAGCGCGATCATGTGCCGGTGCTGCTCGACGAAACCCCAGGGCGAGGTCGGCCGAATGGAATAGAACATGGCAGGCGCGTAAGTCGCCCAATAGACCAGCATCGGCAGCAGCCCCAGCCAGAACGCCGCCTCCACCAGAGAGACGCCGGGGATGGGACCGGCGCCCTTGCGGCCGATGAACCTCCAGCCCGTCTCGCGGATGCGCAGCGCCAGAAACCAGAGGCCGGGGATCATCAGAGCGGGCGCGCTGCTCCATTTTGCACCGAGAGACAGCCCGAGCGCGATTCCCGCCGCCGCCAGATGCAGGCGGGCAGGGCCTCTTTTCCGCGCGCGGAGGGCTGCCGCGAACTGCCAGAGCCCGACCATGCAGAGCGAGGCCTCGATCATGTCCAGCATCGAGATGCGGCTCTGGACGAACCACATGAAATTGGTCGCCAGCAGGACGGTGGCGGTGATCGTGGCGCGGCGGCGGCCGGACAAATGCCAGACGAAACGGGCGAAGGCGAATAGTCCGAAGGCCCCGAACAGCAACGGGCCGATACGCCAGGCCAGGGGGCGGTCGCCCATCAGGGCTATGAACCCGGCGATCACTTCCTTGCCGAACATCGGGTGCTCGCGATTGGCCGGGATCAGTTCCAGCAGCTTAAGCGCGGCGGGGACGTAGTGCACCTCGTCGAAATAGTAGCGGCCCGGCTCCGCGAGTCGGAACAGGGCGAGGGCCAGGAACAGGCCCGCCACGATCAGGCTCCAGCCGATCGGATCTCGGTCATTGCGCGAAGCGTTCGGCATCGGGTCGGCGGGATAAGGGCGAAGCGGGGGCTCTGCAAGACTGGCCGGAACTTGCTCCACCAAAGAGCATGCGCGAGAAGGTTGCATTGGCGCCTTGCGCTGGCGCGTTCGCGATTCTAGAGCCTCGGCCATGAAACGCACCACCGGACAGGACCGCTCGAAGACCCGCAACTGGCGCCCGGCCACCCGCGCGATCCGCGGCGGCACCTGGCGCTCGGAAATGGGGGAGACCAGCGAGGCGCTGTTCCTCACCTCTGGCTACAGCTACGACGATGCCGCCACCGTCGCCGCCCGCTTCATGGGCGAGGACGACGGCATGACCTATTCGCGCCTCCAGAACCCCACGGTGCAGATGCTGGAAGAGCGTATCGCCCTGCTCGAAGGGGCCGAGGCCTGCCGCACCCAGGCATCCGGCATGGCGGCCATGACAACGGCGCTGCTCTGCCAGCTCTCGGCGGGCGACCACATGGTTTCGGCCCGCGCCGCCTTCGGATCCTGCCGCTGGCTGGGCGACAGCCTGCTGCCGCGCTTCGGCATCGACGTGACGGTGATCGACGCCACCGACACGGCCGCCTGGGAAGCCGCGATCCGTCCGAACACCAAGGTGTTCTTCTTCGAATCGCCCGCCAATCCGACGATGGACATTGCCGATATCGAAGGCATCTGCGCCATCGCCAAGGCGCACGGCATCACGACCGTGGTGGACAACGCGTTCTGCTCGCCGGTGCTGCAACGCCCGATGGAATTCGGCGTGGACGTCGTCGCCTATTCCGCCACGAAGCTGATGGACGGGCAGGGCCGCGTGCTCGCCGGCGCCGTTTGCGGGACCGAGGAATTCATCAACGACAAGCTCCTGCCGTTCCAGCGCAACACCGGGCCGAATCTTTCGCCGTTCAATGCCTGGGTCGTGCTCAAGGGCTTGGAAACGCTCGATCTGCGGGCGAAGAAGCAGAGCGAGAATGCGCTGAAGGTCGGCCAGTTCGTTGCCGGTCGGGTGCCGAAAATCCTGCATCCCTGGCTGGACAGCCACCCGCAGCAGGCGCTGGCGCAGAAGCAGATGGATGCCTGCGGCCCGATCTTCAGCTTCGAACTGGCTGGCGGCCGCGAACAGGCCCATGCACTGCTCGATGCGTTGGAGCTGATCGACATCTCCAACAACATCGGCGACTCGCGTTCGCTGATGTGCCATCCCGCCTCGACCACGCATCACGGCGTGGGGCCGGAAGGGCGCGAAGCGATGGGTGTTACCGAGGGCATGCTGCGTATCAATGTCGGGCTCGAAGACGCAGACGACCTCATCGAGGATCTCGATCAGGCGCTGACCAAGGCCGGGCTCTGACGATAGTCGCAGCGCGGGTCTTGCGGTGAGGTGGCGACCCTCACCGGTTCGGTTGCGCAGTTGTCGCGGGCTCATTTCATCGTTAGGCTGGCGGGCGTTATGAAGGAATTCTTCCAGCATACCGCGATGACCGACGGTGTGACCGTGCGGGTCGCCGTCAATTTCCTGCCCGAGCAATCACGCATCGAGGCGGGCAAGTGGTTCTGGGTCTATCACATCCGCATCGAAAACGATTCGGACGAAACGCTCCAGCTCATGACCCGGCATTGGCGCATCACCGATGGCAATGGCGACGTGAGCATGGTCGATGGAGAAGGCGTGGTCGGCGAACAGCCGGTCATCGTCCCCGGTCGCAGCCATGATTACGTATCCGGTTGCCCGCTGCCGACGCCGCAGGGTTCCATGGAAGGCTATTACGTCTTCCTGCGGGAGGATGGCAGCGAGGTAGAGGCGGCCATTCCCTTCTTTCCTCTGGCGGCACCTGCAACGGCGCGTTGAGTAACCGGGCGTTGAGCGATCCGATCGATCGAGACGCCATGGGCATTGCTCCAGACCGTCCCAGCGCATAGGGAACTCCCATGAAGCGCACGCACTTGCCCCTCAATGCCCTGCGCGTGTTCGATGCAGCGGCACGCCACCTTTCGTTCACCCGCGCCGCCGACGAACTGGCGGTGACGCCGGCCGCCGTGGGCCAGCAGATTCGCGCACTGGAAGACCTTCTTGGCGTGGTGCTGTTCCGCCGCACCAGCAAGGGCCTGGAACTGACGGACGAAGCGGGCGCTGGCCTTGCGGCCTTGCGCACCGGTTTCCTCCATTTCGAGGATGCGGTGCAGGCGATGCAGGCGGGGCAATCGAGCCACGTCTATACGATCGCCGCGCCGCGCGAATTCTTCGCGGCCTGGCTGGCGCCGCGCCTCGCGGCATTTCGGGCAGAAAACCCGCAAGTCCGCTACGTCATCGTCGATGGCGAGTTGACGGACTTCACCGAGGCCAATCTGGACCTGGCAGTGCGCTGGACGGACGGTCCGGGAGAGCTTGAGGGCGCGCCCCTGGGCGCAGCGGAATGGGTTGAGATCGGCGAGGGCGACTGGATCGGTTGGCCGGGCGATCCCGCACCCGGCACCGAGGACGATCAGGAGAACGAGGAGGCCAAGCCGGCGATCGCGGTGAGCGATGCCGGTCAGGCTATCGCCGCCGCGCGGTCCGGTCTCGGTCGCGCCCGCGTGCCGGGCTTGCTGGCGCGCGGTCTGATCAGTGCAAGCGACCAGAGCGTGATCCAGGCGACGACGCCGTGCCGCCGGGGCTACTGGCTGGTGGCCCCACTGCCGCAATGGCGCCAGAAGAAAGTGAAGGCCCTGGTCGGCGCTCTGGCGGAGCAGGCCTTTTCCGATTGACCCCAAGACCCATGGCCCCCGCCCGCCTTCGTTGGAAGCGGGCGGGGCTTGGTTCGGATCAGAAGCCGAGATCCTCGATCGGCCCGTCGAAGTTGCCGCCCAGCTTGTGGATGGCCGTGGCAAGCTGCTCCTGCGGAACACCCTTCAGGTAGCCGTCGATGATGCGCTGGTAGTTGCTGATCAGGCCTTCCACTTCGTGCGACAACCGCATGAACTCGAAGCCCTTGGCGTGCAGGCCCTTCTGCTGGATGGGAATGTTCGCGTAGTCCTGCCGGGGAATCGGTGGAAAATCCGGACTGTTGTACGGCAGCACGGTCGGTTCCATGACCGGCTCCGAGGTGTCGTCCTCGGGCGCATAAGTCAGCGACCAGATTTCGAAGCGGCAGCTTTCCGGCCCGAGCGGGCGGATGCGGTAGGCCGACATGGAGGTGAAGTAGGGCAGCAGGAAATAGTGCGGGAAGAGGAACTCCACCGCCTTCACCGGATGCGTCTGCGACACCGTGCACAAGTCTGGAACCGGCTCGCCCCGTGCTTTCAGCTGTTCCGAGATCTGGTGCATGACGATGCCCAGCCAATGGAACATCGCCATGTTCTGGTCTTCCGGCAGACCTTCCTCGATACCGATGAGGCCGCGTGCGATCTCCACTTCCTTTTCGTGGACCATGCCCGCCATGCCTTCGCTGAGCAGGGCCATGGACTTGACCTGCAACTCCTGGTTCTCGCGATAGGACAGATGCGGTTCGGCCATGATCGGCACCGGGCCGCGCGGGCTGCGGTACATCGAATCGTACATCATCGGCGCGGCGTGCTGGAGTTGGGGATGCGTCTGCATCACGTGATAGCCTTCCATGAACGCTTCCATCGCGATCTTCCAATTGGCGGGCAGGTCGGTGGCGAAGCACCATTCCGCGCGCATCTTGTCGAGCCCGCGCGCTTCGAGATTGCCGGCGAGCGAACCCAGCGACTCGCGCACCGAAGGAGCGTCGTCGTCGTGGTTGATCCAGACGCAGCCGATGAAGGTTTCGGCGCGGCAGGGGATCAGGTTGATATCGTCCTCCTGAAGCTGCCGCTCGGAGAACATGTGCTTGCCGTAGACTTGCGTCGATTCGCCATCCATGTTCCAGCGCCAGCCGTGAAACGGGCAGACGAAGCCCGACTTCTTGCAGTTGCCATGAGCCTGACCGGTGCCCCCGGCGAACGGTACGCCGCGATGGCGGCAGGCGTTGTGGAAGGCCTTGATACCGCTGGCGGTGCGCACGACGACCACGGACTTGCCGACGTTCTCGTACTCGATCCAGTCGCCCACTTCGGGGATCTGTTCCTCGCGGCAGGCCATCTGCCAGACGTGCGGCCACAGGTGGTCCAGCTCGGCCTGGTAGAACTCGGCATCGTAGTAGCGCTTGACCGGGATCCGCTCGGGATCGTCGATCGGGTAGGGGACGGACCGCAGCCCGCCGTCGACAGATTTCAGCACTCCGACACCTCTCGGATTATTCTTCGTTCGTATTGAACGAATGTACAACCGTGGGCGGTGCAGGCAATGCCGAGGCGCACCCGTCCGCATCGCGGGCGCGCTATCTGGTTGTTACTTCCGCGTGGGATCGAGCGCGGAGGCCGCGCGGCGCGGCGCGACTTCCTCCATCGCCATCAGCGCGGCAATGCGCTTCTCGGTCGCGGGATGGGTGGAGAACAGGTCCGAAACGGACGTCGGCACGATGTAGAGCTGCGCGGCGGCCGGATTGCGCTGCGAAGCCACGCTCGGCACCGACTGCGCTGGTCCGGCGATCTTCGCCAAGGCCGAGGCCAGCGCGCGAGGATTGCCGCTGATCTCCGCCCCCGCGCGGTCGGCGCCGAATTCGCGCGTGCGGCTGATCGCCATCTGCACGATCATCGCGGCGAACGGTGCCATGAACACGGCTGCCATGGCCGCTATCGGATTGGGCCGGTCTTCCCCATGCCCGCCGAAGAACAGCCCGAAGTTGGCGATCATGGAGATCGCGCCGGCAATCGTCGCCACCATGGTCATGATCAGGGTGTCGCGATTCTTCACATGGCCCAGTTCGTGCGCCATCACCGCAGCCACTTCATCGCGGCTCAGCCGGTCGAGCAGGCCGGTGGTCGCCGCCACTGCCGCGTGTTCCGGGTTGCGTCCGGTGGCGAAGGCGTTGGGATTGGCGCTTTCCACCAGATATACGCGCGGCATCGGCAGTTGCGCGCGGCGGGCGAGATCCGCCACGAGGTTGTAGAATTCGGGCGCGGTGCGCTCGTCCACTTCCCGTGCATTGTGCATCCGAAGCACGATGCTGTCGGCGTTCCAGAAGGTGAACAGGTTCATCCCCGCCGCCAGCACCAGCGCGATCATCGCCCCGCCTGCGCCGCCGAAGATATAGCCCAGCCCCATGAACAGCGCCGTGAGCGCCGTCAGCAGCATGGCCGTCTTGAAACCGTTCACGTCTGTAACTCCTTTGGATTGCCGAAATCGGCGAATGCGCGATCTGGGTATCACGGCGCGGCTTTCAATATCCGGAACGGCTTTTCCATCGCCTGCGCGAAATGCAGGTGCAAGGTGTCCCCAAGCGCGGAAATCCCGCCTAGGACGGCCGGAAAGACGTTTTCCAGGGAGTTGCAGGCAATGGCGTTCAAGACCCGCGTTACCGAGATGCTCGGTATCGAGCATCCGATCGTGCAGGGCGGTATGCAGGGCGTGGGGCTGGCGGAACTGGCCAGCGCGGTATCCAACGCGGGTGGTCTGGGAACCCTGACAGCCCTGACTCAGCCGAGCCCGCAGGCGCTGCGCGAGGAGATCGAACGCTGCCGGTCGATGACCGACAAGCCTTTTGCTGTGAACATCACCGTGTTCCCGACCCTTCTGCCGCCCGACTACAAGGCTTACGCGCAGGCCGCGATCGAAGGCGGCGTGAAGATCATCGAGACGGCGGGCACGCAGCAGGTGCGCGAAATCTGGGAGCTGGTGAAGCCGCACGGCATCACCGTCATCCACAAGTGCACGGCCGTGCGCCACGCGCTCTCCGCCGAGAAACACGGCTGCGACATCATCTCGATCGACGGGTTCGAATGCGCAGGCCATCCGGGCGAGGACGATATTCCCGGCCTCATCCTGATCCCCTCGGCGGCGGACAAGGTGAAGATCCCGATGCTGGCGAGCGGCGGCTTCGGCGACGGCCGGGGGCTTGTCGCGGCGCTGGCGCTGGGGGCGGAGGGCATCAACATGGGCACCCGTTTCTGCGCCACCCGGGAAGCGCCGATCCATGACAACGTCAAGGCCCGCTATATCGAGAACGACGAGCGCGGGACCAACCTGATCTTCCGCAAGTTCAAGAACACCGCGCGCGTCGGCAAGAACGGGGTTTCGGATGAAGTCGTCGAGATCTCGGAGCGGCCGGAATCGACCTTCGACGATATCAAGCACCTGGTGGCCGGCGCGGTCGGCCGCGAACTGCTCCAGTCGGGCGATCTCACCAAGGGCATCTTCTGGGCGGGCATGGTCCAGGGCCTGATCCACGACCTGCCCACGTGCCGGGAACTGATCGATAGGATCGTTGCCGAGGCGGAGGAAATCGTCGAAGGCCGTCTCGGGAAGATGCTGGCCTGAACGGGAGCCGAAGACAATGACTTACGAGAAAGTCCTCTACAGCCTCGAAAATGGCGTCGCGCGCATTTCGATGAACGATCCGGCAACGCGTAATGCGGGATCGGCACAGATGGGCGAGGAACTGTTCGACGCCGTCTCCCGCGCTGCCTTCGAGGCGCGGGCGGTACTGTTGACGGGTGAAGGAAAGGCGTTCTGTTCCGGCGCGAACCTCGGCGACGCGCAGGACATGCTCGACGATCCGCGCCGCGACGTCGGTACCTTGCTCGACCGGCACTTCAATCCCGTCATCATCGCCATGCGCGACATGGAGCAGCCGGTGGTCACCGCCGTGCGCGGCGCGGCGGCGGGCGTAGGGGCCGGACTGGCCATGGCGGGCGATCTTATCGTTTGCGGCGAAAGCGGCTTTTTCCTCCAGGCGTTCCGCCACGTTGGCCTCGTGCCCGATGGCGGCTCGTCATGGCTGCTGACCCGCGCCGTGGGCCGCGTGCGCGCCATGGAAATGATGCTGCTTGGCGAGCGTCTTCCGGCTGCCAGGGCGCTGGAATGGGGCCTCGTCAATCGCGTAGTGCCCGACCCTGAGGTGGAGTCGGCCGCCATGGCGCTTGCCGGTGAACTGGCGCAGGGGCCATGGTCGCTACGCCGGATCAAGCAGGTCGCCTGGGCCGCCGCCGACTGCACTTTGGAGCAGGCTCTCACCAACGAACGGCTCGGCCAGCGCGATGCGTCGCGCACCGAGGATTTCGTGGAAGGGGTCACGGCCTTCGCCGAAAAGCGCAATCCGGCTTTCAGGGGGCGTTGAGCGGGACGCCTTACCTCGCAGGGATGATCGGGGGCAGGGGAAAGGGCGGCGGGAAGCTGCCCTAAACCGCGCCCGCGTCTCGCAGCGCCGTCAGTCCAGCCTCATCGATGCCGAGTTCCGCGAGCACTTCCGCGGTATGTTCGCCCAGCATCGGCGGGGCCATGCGGATCGTGGCCGGGCTGGCAGACATCTGGGAGAGAGGGCTGGCGATCAGGTCCACCGAGCCGCTTTCCGCCCAGGCGTGGGGCGTGGCGGCGCGCAAGTTGCGGTGCTTGACCTGCTCGTCCTCCCACACGTCTGCCAGTTCGTTGTAGCGGGCGGCGGGGATGCCGGTGTTGTCGAGCATCTCCTGCATCCGGGCGACGGTGAAGCCGGTGCTCCAGGCGTTGATGATGTCCATCAATTCGGCGCGGTTGGTCTTGCCGCGCTTCAGGTTGCTGTCGAAGCGCGGGTCGGTGAAGAGTTCGGGCTGATCCATCAGCACGGTGAGGCGGCGATAGTGCTCGTCGGTGCCGGCGGTGAGATAGACGATGCCGTCGGCGCAGCGCATCAGGTCAGCCGGCCCCCCGCCATTGCCGCCGTTGCCGAGGCGTGGCGGCGCCTGGCCGCTGATCAGGTAGTCCTGCATGATGTGACTGACCATCGCCACCGAGCTGTCGAGCAGGGCGATGTCGATGAACTGACCTTGGCCGGTGCGGTTGCGATATTGCAGGGCGCCGAGAATCGCGAGCGCGGTGTTGTGGCCGGTCACGAAGTCCACCAGGCTGGGTCCGGTCTTGAGCGGTCCGCTGCCGGGTTGTCCTTCGGGAATGCCGGTGACCGCCATCATGCCGCCGGTGGCCTGGAACAGGCCGTCATAGCCGGGCCGCGCCGCCATCGGGCCGGTCTGGCCGAAGCCCGTGACCGAGCAGTAGATCAGACGCGGGTTGATCTCTCGCAGGCTCTCGTAATCCAGGCCGAAGCGCTTGAGATCGCCGACTTTGTAATTCTCGATCAGCACGTCGGCGCTTTTCGCCAGTTCACGCAGGATCGCCTGGCCCTCGGGATGGGAATGATTGAGAGTGATGGACCGCTTGTTACGGTTGGAGACGGTGAAGAAGCTGGAGTGTCGCGTCTCGATCCCGTCCTTGCCGGGCACCCACGAGAAGCCGTAGCCGCGCCCGTCGTCACCCACGCCGGGGCGTTCGATCTTGATGACGTCCGCGCCGAGATCGCCGAGGATCTGCGCTCCGATCGGGGCGGCGAAGACGCGGCTCATGTCGATGACGCGAATCCCCGCCAATGCTGAATGGGGAGCGGTCTTGTCGTTGTGGTTCGTGCTCATGATGGGGCGAGGCTAGACCCGCCCTCGAAAGCGGCCAAGGCGAGTGCCCTCGCTTATCGCGGCGACGATCACGCATCGCGAAACGCGTGACCGGGCTTATGCGACGGGGCGAAAGAGCCTAGCCGGAAGCGAAAGAGCCCAAAACGTGAATGAAATTCGAGGGGATCATGCGATGAAGACGGCGATCATCACCGGCGCGGGCAGCGGCATCGGGCTGGAAACCGCGAAGATCCTCCATTCGGAAGGCTATGCGATCGTCGGCGTCGGTCGCAGCAGGGATAAGCTGGCGGTGCTGGAAGCCGAGATCGGCAATCCCGACCATGTTCTGGCGATCAGCGCTGACCTGACGGACCCTGCCGCACCGGGAGCCATCGTTGCCGCAGCGATGGAGCGTTTCGGGCGGATCGATGCGCTGGTAAACAATGCCGGTGTCGGCAGCCCCAAGCCGCTGGACGAAACCGACGACGAAACGCTGGACGATTTCCTGGACATCATGCTGGTTGCCCCGTTTCGGCTCTGCCGCGACGTGATTCCGCATCTCTCGCAAGGCTCCAGCGTCGTCAACGTCACCAGCACCTTCGCGCACATCGGCGGGCGGCGCGGCGGCGCCTATTCCGCGGCCAAAGGCGGACTGAAGTCGCTTACCGAGCACATGGCGTGCGAGTATGGTCCCCGCGGTATCCGCTCGAACTGTGTCGCGCCGGGCGTGACGATGACCGACATGGTCCGCCATCGCTTCGAGGACGAAGGATTCAAGCGGGCGAACGTGGAAACCACGCCCTATCCGCGCCTAGCACAGCCGGAAGACATCGCCAGCGTGATCGCCTTCCTTTGCCTGCCGGGCAGCGAGATGATCAACGGGCAGTCGATCGTCGTCGATGGCGGATGGACGGCGACCAAGTACCTCAGCCCGAGAGTGACCCGCACAACCTGGGTGGAGCCTGCCAGCGCTTAGCCCAGGCGGGCGGTCCACGCCGATTGCCGTCAGGCCCATCGCTCCGATCCTTTCCGGTCAAGCCGTTGTCGTTGTTCGCCGGTGCCGCGCGGGAGTAGCGTGGGAGCGGCGCAGGGCGGGGAGCAGGGATGATCAGGGGCGTTCACCATATCGGCGTAAACTGCCGCGACCTCGATCGGATGACGCGTTTCTACGTCGAGGCCCTGCGCTTCGAGCCCGTCGGCGAGGGCTTCGGCTGGCAGGATGAGGCGGTGATGGATCTGATCGTCGATGTGCCGGGGTCCGCAGCGAACGGCGTCATGCTGAGGGCCGGGCAGTGCTATCTCGAACTCTTCTCCTATTCCGCGCCGCCCCCCAGCGCCTCCCCGCCGCTTCGCCCTCACGACCGGGGATATACGCATCTGTGCATCGACGTGACGGATATCGCAGCCGACATCGCTCACCTGGAACTGTGCGGTATGACCTTCAACGATCGTTCCTTCGTGGACATGGGGCATGTCAAAACGCTCTACGGTTACGACCCGGAGGGCAACGTGATCGAAGTGCAGCAATGCGCCGAGGATAACGGCTTCACTCTCGAAGACCTTCGCGCCGGGGTGTCCTGAGGGTGAGGCGTGCGGGAGTGTCGGGTCGGGCAAGGGGCCGGGCCGATCCGCGCACGACGATATCCATCGCGAAAGTATGGCGCGACACCCGTCCGTCGCGCAATCGCGCCAGAGCCTCCTTCGCGATAGCCTGCCAGGGCACACGCATGGTGGTGAGCGGGGGGCAGGTTTTGGCCGCGATGGGCAGGTCTTCGAAGCCTATCACCGACAGATCGCGCGGCACCATCAATTCGGCCTGCGCTGCGGCCTGAAGCGCGCCGGCCGCCATCTCGTCATTGCCTGCGACGATTGCACCGGGGCGTGGACTCACGTCCAGCAGGATTTGTGCGGCGGCGAACCCGGAAGCGAGGCTGCCGTCTCCCGGCACGATCATCAGGGGGCCGTTGCGAAGGCCATGCCCCATGCCTTCCACGTAGCCTTCCTCACGAAGCCTGCCGGAAAGGGAGCTGTCCGCGTGCGAG
This sequence comes from Novosphingobium sp. ZW T3_23, assembly GCF_044987305.1. Taxonomy (NCBI): domain Bacteria; kingdom Pseudomonadati; phylum Pseudomonadota; class Alphaproteobacteria; order Sphingomonadales; family Sphingomonadaceae; genus Novosphingobium; species Novosphingobium sp. ZW T3_23. The sequence goes on along the minus strand of NZ_JBJDRF010000015.1, from coordinate 79,862 downwards.
ATGAAGCCGACCCGGCCGTGCCCCTCGGCCACCAGCCAGTGAACGAGCTGGGCCATGGCGGCGCGATCGTCGCACGCCAGGTCTGCGTGTCCGAGGCGTGCGCAGCGAATCCCCGCCTCGGCGCAAATCGCCGGAAGCTCTTCCCGGTCCGAGAGTGGAGGAAGAAGCACGACCCCGTTTGGAACATTGCGGACGAGGAAGCGACGCAAGTGGCCCGCCGGATCGTCGCCGCCCATCCGAAGTGCGAGCATGCGGACAGCGCCTTCGTCCGCCAGGGTCGCCTCTACGAGCATGGTCAGTTCCGGGGCGCTGCCGTCGTGCAGAAGAACGATATCATCGCTTGCCGGGATGCCTGGGGGGACGATCGGACGGGCCGAGCCGAAGCCGAGTTGCGCCATGGCGGTGAGGATTCGGGCACGGGTCTCGTCTGCCACGGGGGCGGTGCCGTTGATAAAGCGGCTGACCGTCTTGCGGGATACGCCGGCCTGACTGGCGACATCGTTCATGGTGGGATGCGGGGGAGCAGGCATGGCGCCATCTTGTCGAGCGGGGGCAGGGGGCCAAGCGTTGTCCGGTCCGATCTGGACAGATCCCCCGATGGCCCTGCTGCGACGACCTGATACAACCCGGTCATTGCGGAAAAGCCGCGAAATCCCTAAGTGAGCGATGCTTCCGCACTGGCGGACCCGCCCACCCCACCGGAGAACGATGAAGCCTGCCCCGTCGCAACGCCACTATGGCATGGATTGGCTGCGCGTAGGCGCCTTCGTTCTGCTGATCTTCTACCATGTAGGCTTTTCGTTCACGCCGTGGGGTTATCAGACCCCCACTCGCGGCGTCGTGAGCTGGGCGGAAATTCCGCTGCTCGGGCTGAGTGCATGGCGGCTCGCCCTGCTTTTCGCGATCTCCGGTTATGCCAGCGCCGCCTTGCTTAAAAAGGACGGCGACAATCGGGCGTTCCTGAAGAGTCGCATCCTTCGCCTTGGAATTCCTCTTCTTTTCGGTCTGACTGTGGTGGTGCCGCCGCAACCTTACATGGGCCTCGTCAACAGCGGATATGACCATGGCTATGGTTATTTCCTGCTTCACGATGCGTTCCTGTTCCACAAGGTCAGCTATGAAGTTCTTCCCGCGACCATGCACATGTGGTTCGTGATCTATCTGCTTGCCTACACCCTGGCGCTTTGCGCGGGGCTGATGCTGCTGCCGGAGGCATGGCGCGCAGGCCTGCGGCGGGGCGGTGAGTGGCTACTTTCGGGACCGGCTCTGCTGCCGCTCGGCATCGGGCTGATCTTCCTGATCCGCATGTTGCCTTATGGCTGGACCGACATGCACAACTTCCTCCAGGATCGCAGCGCGCACCTGCACTATTTCGGAATGTTCCTGTTCGGTTTCCTGCTGCGTGGTTCGGAGCCGATGCGGGCGGCCATCGCCCGTCAGTGGAAGCTGGCGCTCGTGCTCGGCATGCTGGGCTATGCCTGGGTCATGGGCGACACCTTGCTCTATCCCGGCAACATCCCGACCCCGGTCGATTGGCAGCAACCGCTTTCCTTCGCAAAGTCGGTGCAGTGCTGGGGCACCGTGATCGCGCTGTTCGGCATTGCCGACCGCTTTTGGAACTTCGACCATCGGTGGCGCACCACGCTGGTCGAGGCCGTGTTCCCGATCTACATCGCCCATCAGACGGTCATGGTCTTCGTGAGTTACGGCATCCGCGACATGGGGCTCGGTGCCCTGGCGGAATTCCTGACGCTCTGCGCGGCGGTGGCGGGTGGATCCTGGATATTCTATCTGATCGGGCGCGAGATCGGACCGCTGCGTCCGCTTATCGGCCTCAAGCGCAAGCGCGCGCGCAAAACTTCGGACGAGACGAAACCCGCCCTCGCTTCGGCAGGCTGAAACCGGTTCGATAGGCACTCCCGGCTCCACCATTCAGAGAGCCGGGGCGCCCTTTCGATCAGTCCCGCGCCAGCAGAAGCGCTGCCGCCATCGGACCGCCGCCGGACGTGGCCACCGCCACTTTGGGGTCACCGGCGATCTGCCGTTCACCGCCCTTGCCGCGAAGCTGGGTGACGGCTTCATGGGCGAAGCCGAAACCGTGCAGGCGGCCTGCTCCCAATTGCCCGCCGAAGGTGTTGAGCGGCAGTTCCCCGTCGCGCGCGATGCGTCTGCCGCCCTCGATGAAACGGCCGCCTTCGCCTTTCTCGCAGAACCCCAGACCCTCAAGCCAGGTGATCGGCAGGAAGGCGAAGCCGTCGTAGAACTGCGCGGTATCGACGTCGGCGGTGGTATAGTCCGTGCGCTTCCAGAGGTCCGCGCCGGTTTCGTAGGCGGCGAATTCCTCCACTTGGTCCCAGGAATACCGGTCCACCGATCCCGACATCGCGGCGATGCGGACGGGTTTGGCGGACACTTCGTCCAGAGCATCTCCGGCAGAGACGATCACGACGGTGGAAGCGTCCGAGAAACGGTCGCAATCGTAGAGGCAGAGCGGCGTGGTGATCATGCGCGCGGCCATGTATTTGTCCAGCGTCAGCTCTTCCTTGGTGATCGCGCGGGCGCGCGGGTTCGCCATGGCATTTTTCGAGCCATTGATGGCGATTTGTCCAAGCTGTTCGCGGGTGAGGCCGTAGCGATGCATGTGCCGGGCAGCATATTGCGCCGTCCAGCAGGCTGCCGAAGTCGCCCAGAACGGGCTGGTCCATTGCGATGCGCCGGAGACCTTGTCCTGCTTCGCGCCCGCCATGTATTGCGCGGGATCGGCCATGCCGCCGGCTTCGTAGACCGTGCGGAAGCAGATCACATGGCGGCATAGGCCCTGCTTCACGGCCATGGCGGCCACGCCGATCGCCGAAAGCTGCGCGGGTTGCTCCATCGCCCCCATGTGCCATTTCGACTTGATGCCGAGGACTTCGATGAGATCCTCGCTGGCGACCGGGGAGAACGCGGTATAGCCGTTCATCTTGCCGGGATAAGTGAACACGCCGTCGATCTGGTCGAGCGTGAGGCCGGCATCGTCCAGCGCCTCGCGCACGGCATCGACGGTCAGCAGCAGGGGATGGCGCGGCAGGCGCACGCCGACTTCGGACTGGCCGACGCCGGTGATGTAGGCTTCCCTGAGATGTGCGGGCTTGCTGGCCATCAGTCCACTTTCCTGAAGAGGGGGAAGAACACGCCGTCCTGTTCCTCGAACGTGACGCGAACCCTGTCGTCGAAGTCGACGGCTTCGACGGGGCAGTCGACGATGTTGGTGGTGAGATAGACGCCGGGAACGCCATCGAGCTTCACGCGGGCGATCACGTAGGGCACCTCCAGGCCTTTGGCCCAGGGCTGGTGATTGATCGTGAAGCTGTCGACCGTGCCGGTGCCGGGCACCGCTTCGGGCGCGACGTTTTCGGACTGGCAATGGCGGCACAGCAGGCGCGGCGGATGGGTGAACTGCCCGCAATCCCCGCACTTGGTAATGTTGAGCCGACCTTCGCCGCCGCCCGTCCAGAAGGCGGTGTTTTCCTGGTCCAGCCTTGGCAGGGGCCTGGGTAACGTCATGTCCTGTTCTCTCCCTCGTCGACCGCGAAAATTCCCGCGCGGAGCAATACCGTCAAGGATGCAAGGGGATTGATCGCGGGGGCGCGAGCGTTGCGCAAATGTCGCAAGACATGGGAAAGTGCGATGCGAAAAAGTTCAATTCCCCGGATATACGTCGGGAGAACATGGCCTGGCAAAGTTCGGTAACAGGACTGTCATCGAGGGGAAGTAACCGCCCTGCCGGTTTACTTGCCAACAGGGAATGCGACGTGTCCATGAAATTTATCGCCCGCAATGCTCTCCATCTGACCTGCGGTCTTGGTGCCATCTGTATTTCCACCCATGCTTTCGCGCAGGATGCCTCTTCTGGCGCCGCGTCTTCCGGTGAAGGCCTTGGCGATATCGTGGTTACGGCGGAGCGGCGGACCGAGAACCTCCAGCAGGTTCCGATCTCCGTCGGCGTGGTAGGCGGCGACCAGTTCCGCTCGTTTCAGGCCGCGGGCGACGACATTCTGGCCCTGTCCGGCCGCGTTCCGGGCCTCTATGCCGAGACGACCACGGGCCGTATCTTCCCGCGTTTCTACATTCGCGGGCTGGGCAATATCGACTTCTACCTGGGCGCGTCGCAGCCGGTATCGATCATCCAGGACGACGTGGTGCTGGAGCATGTCGTGCTGAAATCGAACCCCGTCTACGACCTTGACCAGGTGGAAGTGCTGCGCGGCCCGCAGGGCTCGCTGTTTGGCCGCAACACCACGGCCGGCATCATCAAGATCGACACGATCAAGCCCTCCACCGACCGCTGGACCGGCCGCGCGAATGCCAGCTACGGCTCCTACAATTCGGTCAACGTGGATGCCGGTGTCGGCGGCCCGATCATCCAGGACGTGCTGGCGGTGCGTGTCTCCGGCCTTTACCAGCGCCGCGACGACTGGATCGACAATACCTACAGCGGCCCCAGCGCCGACGGCACCGTCTCGCCCAAGAAGAACGCCATGGGCGGCTTCGAGGAACGTGACGCCCGTGTGCAGCTGCTGCTGGCGCCGACCGGCAGTGACTTCTCGATGCTGACCAGCTTCCACGCCCGCAAGTATTCGGGCACCTCGACGATCTTCCACCGCGCCGCCTTCACCAAGGGCTCGAACGACGTCAGCAACGAGCCGCGCGACAAGATCGCCCTCGACGAGGCGCACAACAACCCGCAGGCCTACGATACTTACGGCGCCTCCAACCGCATCACGATGGACTTCGGCCCTGTCACGCTTACCTCGATCAGCGCCTGGGAGACGACTTCGGGCTATAGCCGCGGCGATACCGACGGCGGCGCCGGTGCGAACTTCCCGGTGAACGGTGTGGCCAACGGTTTCGGGCAGTCTCAGGGCAACGTGCGCGATCTCGACCAGCTGAGCCAGGAACTGCGCCTGTCGAGCAATGGCGACACCCGTTTCAAGTGGCAGTTCGGCGGCATGTGGTTCGACCAGCGCGACATCACCGAGTTCTACCAGCGCGCCTATTTCCTGACGCCGCCGGCCAACAATCCCAACAACTGGGTGCGTCTGCGCAACCAGAACACCAGCTGGGCGCTGTTCGGCCAGGTGAGCTACGAACTGGCGCAGGGGCTGACGGTGACCGCTGGCGGCCGCTACACCAAGGATACCAAGAAGACGCGCCTGCTCAAGACCGCCGACACTGCGGCCGGCGTCGTGACCTATCGCGGGCGCCGCTATGTGCGTCTCTCGGGCGAGGAACCGAGCTGGGATGTCAGCGTGAACTACGAGGTCAATCCCAATGTGAACGTCTACGCCCGCGTGGCGCGCGGCTTCCGCGGACCGACCATCCAGGGCCGCTCGGCCGTGTTCAATTCGGACTTCACGACGGCGGATTCGGAAACGATCCTCTCGGGCGAGGCGGGCATCAAGACCCAGCTGTTCGACAACAAGGTCCGCTTCAACCTCTCGGGCTTCGCCTACCGGGTGAAGGACATCCAGCTCAACGGCAACGACAGCGACGGCAACGGCGTGCTGTTCAATGCCGACAAGGCGGAAGCCTACGGCATGGAAGCCGAGCTGGAAGCGCGTCCCGTCCCCAACCTGACGCTGACGGCGGGGCTCAGCCTGTTGCACACCGAGATCAAGGACAAGAACGTCTACGCCCAGGTCTGCGCGCTGAACGGCGTGGTGGTCTGCACTGTACAGGATCCGACGATCACCAATTCGCGGGGAGTTTTCGCCCAGATCGACGGCAATCGGCTGCCCAATGCGCCGAAGTACACCGCCAATGTCACGGCTCGCTATGACGTGCCGCTGGGCATCGGCGGTTCGCTGTTCGCCGCGACCGACTGGATGTGGCAGGGCTACACGAACTTCGTGCTCTACAAGACCAGGGAGTTCTACTCGAAGGGTGACTTCGAGGGCGGCCTCAAGGTGGGCTACTCGGCGCCGGACGGCCGCTACGAGATCGCCGCCTTCGCGCGCAACATCACCAATGAGAAGAACCTCAAGGGCGTGATCGAGAACTATATGGCCGCCGTGTTCAACGAGCCGCGCGTGATCGGCGCCTCGTTCTCCGGCAAGTTCTGATGATGTAACCGGGTGGTGCGGCCGTTTCGGCAGGCACCACCCGGCGCTATCATCGGACGGCGGGCATGATCTCTTCCGCGATCCACTGGGTGTAATCGCGGTAGGCTTCGATGCCCGAGAGCGGCGGGATCGGCACCGAACTCCAGGTGACGCCCAACTCCGCCAGTTCGCCAAGGCGGGCGATCAGTTCCTCTTTCGACTGGCCGGGGCGAGCGCGGGGATCGGAGTCCAGCACCTTGTGCCCTTCGCCGACACGGGCGGTGGAAATGCCGTAGAACACGTCCGAGAGCTGCCCGTTGTAGTCGGGCTGCGAGCGGATGAAGTCCAGCCGCTCCGGGATCGTCTCCGGCTTCGTGAGGAACGGCCACCAACCCTGCGCATGGCGGGCGGTGCGTTTCAGCACGGCATCGGCGTCGCCACCGAACCACACCGGGATATGCGGCTTCTGCACCGGTTTGGGTTCGAAAGCGACATCGCGGAAGGAGACGTACTTGCCCTCGAATTCCGGGTTCTCCTGAGTCCAGAGTGCAAGGATGGCCTGGATATATTCGTCGGCCATGGCCCCGCGTTCGTGGAAGGGAATGCCCAGCAGCGCGAACTCATCCTCTAGCCAGCCGACCGCGAAAGTGATCGTCACGCGGCCGGAGGAAAGCCAGTCCATCGTCGCCAGTGCCTTGGCCGTCACGATCGGATGCTGCGCCGGAAGGATAGCGATGCAGGAATTGACCCGCACACGCTCGGTCGCTCCTGCGAAGTGGCTCATGGCGGTGAAGGCGTTGAAGTAGAACGGGCCGGAAAGCTCCACGTGGCGTTTGGGGATGATGTGGTGTTCGGGGACCGCGATCATCTCGAAGCCCAAGTTTTCCGCCCATTTGGCAAGTGCGGTCTGGTCGGCGCCGGTCACGGCGGTCTCCCAGGGCTGCATCGTTGCCTTGAGTTCGAGCATGTGCGGCATGGCAAAGGCCAGTTTCATATCGATCCCCTCCCGCGTGATCGCTTCAGTCGATCACTTTCCGCGCGATCAGATCGTTCATTTCGCCTTCGGACAAGCCCAGGATTTCGCGATAGACGTAAGCGTTGTGTTCGCCGAGCAAGGGCGCACCGCGTTCGACGGTGGGGCCATCGGGGCTGATCCGCCATGACGGACCGATGATCGGGCGAGTGCCATTGCGGTTGTCGCTGACAATGCGAAAGGCCTCGCGCTGCCAGAGGAAGGCGTCCGAGCAGAGGTCCATCGAACTCATCGCCTTGAACGCGGGAACGCCCGCGTTTCTGAGCTTTTCGGCAAGGTCGGCGGCTTCGTATGAGCGGGTGATCGCTGCGAGTTCGGCGTCGAGTTCGTGGCGATGGGCCAGCCGTTTTGCGAGGCCGGCAAAGCGCGGATCGGCGGCGAGGGCGGGGGCGTCGAGAACGTCGCACAGGGCGCGCCATTCGGCCCCGTTCGCCACGGCGATACTTGTCCAGCTTTGGTCCGAGCAAGGGTAGAAGCCGTGCGGACACATCTCCGGATGGAAGTTGCCGTCGGCCTCGGGAACGGTTCCGGTCACGCTGGCGGCGAAGAGGCTGTCGCCGACGAGGCTGGTCATCGCTTCCACCGCCGACAGGTCGATGAACTGGCCTTCGCCGGTGCTCTCGCGGTGGTGGAGCGCCGCCAAGCAGGCCAGCGCGGCGAGGGCACCTGCCGTGGAATCGCCGTAGCGGATGTTCATGCCCTTCGGCGTCTCGCCCTCATGCCCGACCAGCGCGGTGAGGCCGGAGAGCGCCGCAAAGCAGGGGGCATATCCGGTCTGATAGCCCAGCGGCCCGTCGCTGCCCCACATCTTGATCGCGCACTGGATCAGGTCCGGCTTGATCGCCTTGAGGCTTTCGTAGTCGAGGCCGGACCGCTCCATTGCGCCGGGGCGGATGTTGTCGATCAGGATGTCGGCGCTGGCGATCATGCGCTTCACGAGGTCGAGCCCCTCGGTGGTCTTCATGTTGACCTGAACCGAGAGGACTTCCTGATTGATCGAGAGGAAGTAAGGCGCCGCGTCGATGTCCACGCCGCCATAGGCGCGCATTTCGTCGAGGTTGGAGCGGGATTCGATCTTGATCACTTCCGCGCCGAGATGGGCGAGCAACTTGCCCGCGTAGGGCCCGGCCCAGACTTTGGTGAGTTCGACCACGCGGATACCGGCGAGGGGGCCTCGTCTGTCAGGAAGTGGCATCGAAAACCTCCACCTGATCCGCGTCGAGACGAGGGGCTGGGGCTTTGATCGAGACCGGCGTGGCGCTCATACGGTAGGCGGCGGTGGGATACGAGACTTCTCCGAATATCGGATGCACCGCCTGCTGGAAGAAGCCGCGATGGGCGAACTGTTCGTGGCGTGGCAGATCTTCGGCCGTGTGGACCGGGACCATGGCGACGCCGGCCTTCTGCGCGGCCTCGGTAATCGGGTGCTTGTCCTGCTGCGCGATCCACCCTGAGAAGCGTTCGCGGAATAGGGCGACGTTGGGCGGGGTGCAGTCGAACTCCAGCCAGTCCTCGCGAAGGTCGTCCGCCCAGGCCGGATCGCCCATCAGCGCGCAGAGGCCTTTCCAGTGCGCCTTCGTGGTCATCAGCAGGAAGACGTGGCCGTCGCGGCAGGCGAAGGAGGTGCCGGGGCCGCCCATGTCGTAGGCGGTGCGCGCATCGCTGGGTTCGACCTCGCCCGCGAGCATTCGGCCCAGCACGCAGTCGATGCGGTTCAGTTGCACTTCGACTTCGGAGAGATCGACGAACTGCCCTTGTTCCGTGTGGCGCAGGCGCAGCAGCGAGGCCATGGTGGCCAGCGCGGCGTCGATCCCGGCTTCGTAGTCGGATAGGAAGCGGCCGGCGCCTTTCAGCGGGGGCTTGTCGGCGGGCGTTTCGCTGGGGCTGTGATAGGCCCAGCCGCCAGCGGCGATGACGTTGACCGGGCGGGCGGATTGCCACTCGGCCGGGGCTCCCTGACCGAACGGTGTGATGAGCGTGTGGACCAGCTTCGGATAGGCGGCGGCGATCATTTCGGGCGTCAGACCCATGGCTCGGCACCACCCGGCGTCGTGATCGTCGATCAGCGCATGGGCGCGGGTGAGCAGGCGGTCCAGCACCGCGCGGTCGTAGGCGTCGGCAAGGTTGAGGACGACCGACTTCTTATTGGTGCCCAGGTACGCGAACAGCGTCGATTCCCCCGCCGCGAACGGGCCCATCGCGCGGGTGGGGGCGCCGCCAGGGCGCTCGACCTTGATGACTTCGGCGCCGAGGTCGGCCAGCAGCTTGCCGGTATATTCGCCGCTCACTCGCTCCGCGGTTTCGATCACGGTCAGCCCGTCGAGGGCGCCTCTGCTCGTCATAGGGACTGTCCGTCATCAATGGTGAACGTCGCCCCGGTTACTTGCGCGGAGGCGTCGGAAAGCAAGTAGAGCAGCATGGGCGTCAGGGCCTCGGCATCGAGCAGGCGGCGGCGGTTCAGGGCGGCGATGTCGGCCTGTCCGCGCTCGCTGGCGAACCAGTCCGTGTTGATTTCGGTGGCCATCCAGCCGGGCTGGATGGTGTTCACGTTGATCCCCTGCCGCACCCAGTCGCGCGCCAGTTGCCGGCCGAGGTGAGCGAGGCCCGCCTTGGTTGCGGCGTACATGGCATCGCCGGTGCCGTTCTGCTGCGCCGTGATCGAACCGATCAGCACCACGCGGCCCTGTCCGTGCTCGCGGCTCCCCCCAACGATCAGCCGCCGCGCGCCTTCGCGGGCGACCAGCATGGCGCCGAGCAGGTTGGTGTCGAGCACCCGGCGCAGGCCGTTTTCCGGGACATCGGTCGAGCGGCCGCCGGTGGCGACGCCCGCGTTGCAGATCATGCCGTCGATCATGCCGAACCGCGCTTCGGCCGCGTCGAAGGCTGCGCGCACGGAAACCTCACTGGTGACGTCGAGTTCGACGGCCAGCGCATTGCCCAGTTCCGCCGCCAGCGCCTCGCAGCGCTCCACCCGCCGCGCGCCCAGCACGACCTTTCCTCCCGCTGCGCTGATAGCGCGCGCGAAACCCGCACCAATCCCGGAGGAGGCGCCGGCCACGAAGACGGTGCGGCCTGAAAGCGAGAACGCCATCAGCGCTGCAAGGCCTGGTAGTCGGGGCGGTAGGGGGGCATCGCCATGTACTTGTCGATGGTCTGCTCGAAGTGGCGCACGCGCACTTCCTGATAGTCGCCCAAGGTCAGGCCCGGCTTGGCACTGGCTTCCAGCCCTTCCTGCTGGGCGTAGAGGTTGTCGGTATCCTGATCGAGAATATGGCCGAAGCCGGGGTCCATGCCCTCTGCCTCGGCAAAGGACTGGTGGTCCTGCAGTATCTCGACTTCGGCGGTCTCCACCTCGCTGCCGTCCTTGGGCTTGGGACGCATGAACATCACTTCGTAGATCGTGCGGCGATGGTCGCGCGCGTCGGGACGGAAGCGGTAGATCATCGGCAGCGAGATGCCGGGGAACAGGAACAGGTTCGGGAAGAACGTGTAGCTGTAGGTATCGAGCAGTTCGGTATCCGAGATATGGCTGAGATCGGTGTTGGTGGCCGTCTCGAACATATCGCGGAACATGTCCGCCATCACCTGCCGCGCGCGTTCGCCAGCCTTCAGTTCCGGCTTGCTGCCGCCGAGCGAGGAACTGTCGCCCAGCGTGAAGTTGGCGATGATGTCCGCCTCGCTGTACTTGTCGCGCAGCTTGGGGCTGACCACGCCCAGCGTGGAAATGAAGCGGTCCACGTGATCGCCATAGACGTCGTACTGCGAGTTCACGTCGCCGTTGGCGGGCGCCACTTGCGGGTGGGTGTCGCCAACGTGATAGGCCTCCATGAAGGCTTCCATCGTCAGCTTCCAGTTGGCGGGATAGCTCTTCTGGACGTGGAGGTAGATGGTGCGGTCCTCCAGCTTCCACGCCTTGAGATGGGCCAGCGCCTCGGCGCCGAGGTAGTCTTCAAGGCTGGGCGCGGCCGGGTCCATGTTGACCCAGACGAAGCCGCCCAGCCGCTCCACCCGCGCCTCGGGCAGGCACATCTTCCGGGTGGCGGTATGGGCGAAGTCCCACTTCTCAGGGATTTCCTTCAGCGACCCGTCGAGGTTCCAGGTCCAACCATGGAACGGGCACTTGAGGTTTGCCGCAAAGCCTGCCGTGCCGGACGGCTTCAGCTTGGTGCCGCGATGGAGACAGGCGTTGAAGTAGGCGCGGATTTCGTCATCATCACAGCGCGTTACGACGAAGGAATAGGCGCCGATATCGTAGACGTAATAGTCGCCCACTTCGGGAATGTGATCCTCACGGCAGGCCATCTGCCAGGTGCGCGTCCACATCCGCTCGAACTCTTGCCTGGCGAAGGCGGGATCGGTGTAGCGTTCCTTGGAAACATCCTCGCTGCCGAGGTAGTGATAGCTTTCGCTGGCGGCCCAGGCGGGGGCGGCATTGCGGTCCGCAGCGATGATGTTCTGCGTGGATTCGGCGGGACAGCGGGCTTCGCCCGGCTTCAGCGTTCCGGTGGCGACATTCATTCCGAGGCTCCTTATCCCGCCGCTTCGAGCGTCAGCGTATTCGCGCCCACGGCGAGGGCGGGGCTGATTTTCTGGACCACACCGTCCTTCATCACGAAGGAGACCTTTTCCGGCCCGGCGAGGATGGCAATGTCGGCGATCGGATCGCCGTCGATCAGGATCAGGTCCGCCAGCTTGCCCGGCTGTAAAGTGCCGAGTTCGCCGCCGTATCCCATCGCAAGGCCGCCGTTGCGCGTGGCGCAGACCAGCGCTTCGGCCGGAGTGTAGCCGTAGAAATCGACGAAGGATTTCAGGTCGCGCCCCTGCGTGCCCTGCGGGCTCCAGCCGAAGCCGTAGTCGCCGCCGATCAGGTGGCGGATGCCGCGCTTGCGCAGTTCGGTGTGCGTCTTCAGCGAGTTTTCCAGCAGGTCCGGGATGTTCATGTACCCGCCGACTTCGGGCGAAAGGCCGTGGGCCGAAGCCTCACCCGCCATGATCTGCGCGAAGAGGCCGACGGTGGGCACCACGAAGATGCGGTCCCGCGCCTCCTCCATCATGTCCAGCAGTTCCTCGTCAGCGTATTCGCAGTGGAACAGGCCGTCCACGCCCGCGCGGACGCAGTGCTTCGATCCTTCGATCGAGCGCGTGTGGGCGTTGATCTTGCGGCCATAGGCATGGGCGGTTTCGGCGGCGACGCGCACTTCCTCGAACGTCATCGGCGTCGTGTGGCCGGGGGTGCCGGGGTAGAACGGGTCGCCCGAGACATCGAGCTTCACATTGTCGATCCCCTCGCGGCAGTGGAGGCGCACGGTCTTGCGCATCTCTTCCACGCCGTCGACGATGGCGGAGGGGCCTTGCCTCGGGTTGTGCAGCTTGCTTTCGTCCCCCATCGCACCGGTGACGGAGATTTCCAGGCCGCCGGCACGGATGCGTGGGCCGGGAATGCGGCCGGCGTTGACCTCATCACGCACGGCGACGGCGAGTTTCAGCTTGGCCTCGGAGGCGCCATAGGCAGAAGTGAAGCCCGCCTCGATCAGCGCCTTGGCACCGCGCGCCGCCGTGAAGACCTGGGTTTCGGGGCAGGGCGTGATCAGGTCCTCGGTCGCGCAGACGTTCTCGAACGAGAGGTGCGCGTGGCCTTCGACCATGCGGGGCATGCAGAACTGGCCGGTGCCGTCGATCACCACGTCTTCGGGCCCTGCCGTCGTGGGTTGGCCGACCGACATCACGCGGTTGCCCTCGATAGCGAGGTCTCCCTTGATCGCGGCCCTTCCTGTCCCGTCGAATATCGTGGCGTTCTGGATCAGTGTCCGCCCCACGTTTTTTTCTCCTGCTGGCCGCGCGTATCCTCGCGGATGTCGTTTCGCAGGTTAGGAGCGGCGGCGGGCGCGGCAAATGACGGGCCGGGCAGAGGGCTTGTCCTGTACCGGAACGCCGCCCCGCTTCGTGGTGGCGGTTTTCCCGCAGGGGCAAGTGGCACGGCATGGGGAGCGCTTTGCGCGGGCCGGGGGCTGCGGCATCACCAGTGAAAATCAAACGAAGAGGACCGGGCCGGATTTATGGGCAACCTTCATGTCACCATGACCGACATCGACGGCATGAAGCACGAATTTTCCGACGTGGACGCGGGCGTCAGCCTGATGGAGCTGGGCCGAGCGCGCGGGGTCAACGGGATCATGGGCGATTGCGGCGGGGGCTGCGCCTGCGCCACCTGCCACGTCTATGTCGCGCAAGACTGGTGGAACGAAGTGGGCGAGCCCGATGACGTCGAATTCGCCATGCTCGACATGGTGGCGGACGTCATGAAGGACACCAGCCGCCTCGGCTGCCAGATCAAGATGACGGGCGATCTGGACGGGCTGGAAGTGACCGTAGCGCCTGCTTCCGGCTACTGAGAGTGTGCCCGTCGGGGCAAGCCTGGGTTCGAGGGCGGGCATGGCTGGCCGTCGCTATCCAGTCCATAGAAGATCGCAAAGACAAGCATACGGGACAGGCACATGGCGACGTCAGCACAAATCGGGACGAGTGAAGATCGTGTCAGTGAGCGCCAGGAACTGACGGCCGAGGAACAGGCACTGCTGGCAAGCGGCTCGCTGGCCGACACCGCGATCCAGGCGCAGCCCAACCAGTTCTACCGCGCGATGCGCCACGGCGATCCGATCCACTATGACGAGCGGCTCGGCTCGTGGCTGGTGACGCGGCATGAGGATATTTCGAAGATTCAGTCCGATCCGGTCACTTTCTCGGTCAAGCACGGCTATTCCGAACAGCAGGCGCGCGGCATGCGTGAGGAGTTCCAAGCCTATGTTGAGGAGCATGGCGGCGGCTATTTCCCCGACGCGATCATGTCCGATCCGCCCTATCACACGCGCATCCGCCGCTTGATGGAGCAGGCCTTCACCGCCCATCGCGTCAAGGAACTGGAGCCGCGCATAACCGAAGTCGTGCGCGATGTGATCGCCGGCGTCGTTTCGCGCGGGGAGGGCGCGTGCGATGCCGTGAAGGACATCGCCATCCCGCTGACCATCCGCGTGATCGTGGAGCAGCTCGGGCTCGATCAGGGCATGGAGGAGAAGATCTCGCGCTGGTCGGTCGCGGTCACCGCGCAGATCGGCGCGATGCAGAGCCGAGAGACGATGCTGGCCAATGCCGCGCAGATCGCCGAATTGCAGCAGTACCTGATTGGCAAGATGAAAGAGCGGGAGGCGAATCCGTCGGAAGACATGATCTCCGATCTCGTCAACGCGGAAGTCACCAATGAGGACGGCAGCAAGGAGAAGCTGACTTTCGCGGAAGCCGTCTCGCTCGTTCGGGCGACGCTGATCGCGGGCAATGACACCACCGCGACCGCGATCGGCAACTTGTTCTACGTGCTCACCACGAGGCCCGGCATGGCCGAACTGCTGGAGAGCGTGGTGGACGACGATCGCCAGCTCAACCGCTTCATCGAGGAGCATCTGCGGGCCGAGCCGCCCGTCCGCGCGCTCAGCCGCATGACCACGCGCGAAGTCACCGTGAACGGTACGACGATCCCGGCGCGCGCGCACATGTTGCTGGTCTATGGATCGGGTAACGATGACGAGACGGTGTTCCCGGAGCCGCGCAAGTTCGACATTACGCGGGCCAATCTCGGCCGCCATGTCGCCTTCGGCGGCGGTCCGCACCGCTGCGTCGGCCTGGCCCTGGCGCGCATGGAAGTGAAGGTGGCTGCGCGGGAGATTTCCCGGCAGATGAAGAACCTGAAGCTGGCCATTCCCGAAAGCGCGATCCGCTACACGCCCACCGTCGCCACGCGCACCATCGAGTCGTTGCCGATCACGTTCGAGGCACGCTGATGGAACTCGCAGGCAAAGTCGCCGTCATCACCGGCGGGGCGAGCGGCATCGGCCGCGCTACGGTGGAACTGTTCGTGGCGGAGGGGGCCAAGGTCGTCATCGCTGATATTGCCGACGAGGCTGGCGAGGCACTGGCACAGCGGCTGGGCGAGTCGGCGGTATATCAGCGCACGGACGTGGCCGATCCGGCGGCGGTGGAGGCGATGATCGACCTTGCCGTCTCGCGCTTCGGCGGGATCGACGTGCTGTTCAACAATGCGGGCATGTCCTGCGGCGCGTTTCCCAGCTTCCTCGACGATACGCTGGAGGATTTCGACCGGGTGATGCGCGTCAACGTGCTCGGCCCGATGCTGGGCACGCGCAATGCGGCGCGGATCATGGCGGAGTCTGGAAAAGGTGGCGTGATCCTCAACAACGCCTCGATCGCGGGCCTGCTGGCGGGCCATGCGATGATGACTTATCGCGCATCGAAGGCGGCGCTGATCCAGTTCTCCAAGTCCTCTGCCATCGACCTTGCCCGGCATGGCATCCGCGTGAACTGCATCGTGCCGGGGCACGTGCGCACCGAACTGTCCTCGTTCGGAGAGCAGGGCGCCGACACCGGCCTTGCCGCGCGGATCGAGGAGGGGGTGAACGCCGTCTACCTCTCCAACCAGCTGATCAAGCGTCGGGGCGAGCCGGAGGACGTGGCGCAAGTTGCCCTGTTCCTCGCCAGCGACCGCTCGCGCCACATGACCGGCGCGGTGATTCCGGTGGAAGGCGGCGTGACCGTGGGAGATCCGGTCAACCATTTGGAGCAGATTTTCGAAGCCCGGGCGGCAGCCTTTGCAGCTATGGAGCAGCCTGCCTAGCGGCCTATCGCAGGAACCCGGCGATCTCGTGAGCGATCTGTTGCGGCACTTCCAGATTGAGCAGGTGGCCGAAGCCCTGGAAATCGATTCGGGTCACATACTCGCTTGCGGCATCGATCAGGTCGGCCATGAGCCGGAAATCCTCGGTGTCGTGGCTGCCGGTGAGGAGCAGCGTCGGCGCGGCGAGTTCGGTCAGGCGGTCCACTTCCGGAAGTTCGGGGCGGTGGTCGTCCTGTACCCATTGTCGGCCGTGAAAGGCTTCGATCCCGGCCCGAAGACGCGCAGCGCCGTCGCCCTCACGCGTGGTCTCGAACAGGGGGTGATTCCACCAGAGATCGCGCGCCGTTACGAGGTCGCCACCGCGCGCGGCCCTGCCGATGGCCTTCCAGCGCGCGATCCAGTCCTCGCTCCATGACCAGCCCACCATGAGCGGGCTGACCAAAACCAGCTTCCGCACACGCTCCGGATGGTTAAGGGCGAAATTGAGCACGGTGCCGCCGCCAAGCGAGAGCCCGCACAAGTCCGCCCGTTCGATATCCAGCTCGTCGAGCAGCGCCATCAGGTCCGCTGCGTGGGAATAGGGCTGGCCGGTTGTATGTGAAGAATCGCCGAAGCCGCGCTGGTCGTAGGCGATTAACGGCAGACCGGCGGGCAGGGCGGCTTCGACCGGCTCCCAATCATGACGGGAGCCGCCGAATCCGTGGACCAGAACGAGGGGCGTTCCCGTCCCTGCGCGCCGCGAACCTGCCAGATCGGCTCCGTTCGCCTCGATGATGAAGTCCTGCGTCATGCCGGCCAGGCTAGCGCGCCGGCCGACATGACGCACTGACAAATCAGGCCGAGCCCATGTAGCGCCCGCCATTGGTGCTGATCGTCTGCCCCGTCATGTAGCTGGCTTCTTCCGAGGCGAGGAAAGCGGCGGCCGCGGCGATGTCTGCCACTTGGCCCAACCGCTTGACCGGCAGCGACTTGCCATAGGCGTCGGCGTCGATCGGCGCCTGGCGCAGCATCGGCGTGTCGATCGAGCCCGGCGGGATCATGTTCGCGGTTATGCCGGTGCCGCCCAGTTCCATCGCCAGCGCCTTGGTCATGCCCAGCAGCCCGCCTTTCGACGATACATAATGGCTCTGCGCGAAGGATCCTGATTGCGTGGACGAGGAGGTGATGTTGATGATCCGGCCCCACTTTGCGGTCAGCATGTCGGGCACGATCTCCTTGGTGACCAGCCAGGGGCCCTTGAGGTTGATGCGGATCACCTTGTCGAACTCGTCCTCCTCGATGTCGAGGAAGGGCGTGAAGGGGGCGATGCCCGCATTGTTCACAAGAATCCCGATCGGGCCGAACGTGTCGCGCGTCTTGTCGGCAGCGGCCTTGATCGCGGCCTTGTCGGAACAGTCTGCGGTGACGGCGATGGCCTTGCCGCCTTCGGCTTCGATCAGGCGCACGGTTTCGGCCGCGCCTTCGGGGTTGAGATCCCATACGGCGATCGAGGCTTTGTCCTCCGCCAGCCGGATGGCAATGCCGCGCCCGATGCCCGAGCCGCCACCGGTGACGACGGCGACTTTGCCTTCAAGCGAACGTGTCATGCTTTTTCCTCTCGCCAATGGCTGTTGTGCTGAACGGGTGAACAGCACGCGCCGCGAGAGTCAAGAAGCGAGGTTACATCCGCTCGGCAAAACCGCCGTAGCGGCCTTTGTGGAACAGCATGGGATCGTCCTCGCGAACGACTTCCATGCGCAGCACCTCGCCCAGCACGAACCAGTGGTCGCCTGCTTCCGTTGCCGAGTAGAGGCGGCATTCGATGGCGGCGAGCGAATCCTTGATGATTGGCAGATTATGATCGGATACGATGTAATCGACCCCGACGAACTTCTGTTCGCCCTTGGCAGTGACGGCGCGGCAGACAGCGGTCTGGTCGCTTGCCATGACGTTCACGCAGAAGTGCCCGGCCTTCTCGATCAGCGGCCAGGAGGTGCTCTTGCGATCGGGGAAGAAGCCGACCAGCGGCGGATCGAGCGAGACGGAGGTGAACGAGCCGACCACCATGCCCGCGGGCCGGTCGTCGTCGAGCGCGGTGATCACGCAGACGCCTGTCGGATAGCTGCCCAGCACCTTGCGGAATTCTGCCGGATCGATGGTCGTAGTGGTCACGGGGTGGTTCATCCTGTCGGTAATCATCAGGGTTTCAGTATTCCCTCCATGCGTGCGACGGTTTCGTCAAGCCACTGGCGGAAAGCGACGACACGCGGCAATTTGCGTATGTCCTGGTGGGTGACGAACCAGAAGCTGCGCATGATGCGTCGTTCGCGCAGCACGGGGACGAGGCGAGGGTCGGTTTCGGCCATGAAGCAGGGCAGCACGCCCAGCCCGCCGCCGCTGGCAACCAGGCTATGCTGCGCGGTGATGCTGGGAGACCGGATTGCGGCTTTCAGGCCGGGCTGGATTTCGTCGAGATACCGCAGTTCCGGCGAGTAGATCTGGTCGGGTATGTAGCCGACGAGGGCGTGGCCATCGAGAAGGTCGGCCGGGCGGGTGGGCGTGCCGTGACGCTCCAGATAGTCCTGCGTTCCGTAAAGCCGCAGCGTGTAGTCGGAGAGCTTGTGCGCCACCAGCGGCCCGGTGCGCGGGCGTGAGAGCATCACGGCGACGTCCGCCTCGCGCCGGGTGGGGCTGAGGAAGCCGCTGCTGGCGATGAGATCGATGGCGAGGCGCGGGTGCGCCGTCTGGAACAGAGGCAGGTGATGCGCGAGGAACCAGCACCCGAACCCCTCCGAAGTGCTGATCCGCAAGGTGCCGTAGAGCCCGTCGTTTCCTTCGGTCTGCTCGGTGATCCGTCCAGCCGCGCTCGCCATGGCTTCCACCGAGGAGAGCAGGGCCTCGCCCGCCTCGGTAAGATCCTGCCCGCTGCGCGTCTGCTCGAAGAGGGCAGTGCCCAGCGAGGCCTCCAGGCGGCGCAGGCGACGGCCCACGGTCGTGGGGTCGACGCCCAGCGCGCGTGCGGCGCCCGCCAGTTGCCCCGCCCGGGCGATGGCGAGGAAGGCCTGATAGTCGCTCCAGTCGATCGAGGGCATCGTCACGGCGGAAAGTGGTCCTGAAGGCTGCAGATGTGCAGTTATCGATGGCGTATTTTCAGCTTGCCTGCAAATCGGACCGGGACCACCTACCGTGGAAAGAGCACCTGGAGTGCTTGCCGAATATATTGCGAAAGGATGAGGAATGCGCCTGATTGACCACTTCGTTGTCGGTGGAAGCGGCGGTTCGGCCGCGCGTCTCGGCGATGTCTTCAACCCTAGCACCGGCGCGGTGCAGGCGCAGGTGCCGCTGGGCGACGCGGCGCTGCTCGACCGCGCGGTGGCGACGGCGCAGGCGGCGCAGCCCAAGTGGGCGGCGATGAACCCCCAGCGCCGTGCCCGCGTGCTGTTCAAGTTCAAGGAACTGATCGAGCAGAACATGCAAAGCCTCGCCGAACTGCTGGCGAGCGAGCATGGCAAAGTGGTGGACGACGCCAAGGGCGACATCCAGCGCGGGCTTGAGGTTGTGGAGTTCTGCTGCGGCATCCCGCATATGCTCAAGGGCGAATATACCCAAGGCGCGGGCCCCGGCATCGACGTCTATTCGCTGCGCGCGCCGCTTGGCGTGGGAGCGGGCATCACGCCCTTCAATTTCCCGGCGATGATCCCGATGTGGATGTTCGCGCCCGCCGTTGCGGTGGGGAATACTTTCATTCTCAAGCCTTCCGAGCGCGATCCTTCCGTGCCCAATCGCCTTGCCGAACTGTTCCTGGAAGCGGGCGCGCCTGAAGGCGTGCTGCAGGTGGTCCATGGCGACAAGGTGATGGTGGACGCGATCCTCGACCATCCGGGCATCGCCGCCGTCAGCTTCGTCGGTTCGTCCGATATCGCGCACTACGTCTATTCGCGCGGCGTTGCCGCCGGCAAGCGGGTGCAGGCGATGGGCGGCGCGAAGAACCATGCCATCGTCATGCCCGATGCGGACATGGACCAGGCCGTCAACGACATCATGGGCGCGGCCTATGGCTCGGCGGGCGAGCGCTGCATGGCGCTGCCCGTCGCCGTGCCGGTGGGTGACGAGACTGCCGATATCCTGCGTGAAAAGCTGATCGCCGCGATCGACAAGCTGAAGGTCGGTGTGTCGAACGATCCGGAGGCACAGTATGGCCCGGTCGTCACCGCCGTGCACAAGCAGAAGATCGAGAACTGGATCCAGACCGGCGTCGACGAAGGGGCGGAGCTGGTCGTGGACGGTCGCGGCTTCTCGCTCCAGGGGTATGAGGAAGGCTTCTTCGTAGGCCCGTCGCTGTTCGATCACGTGACGCCCGAGATGAGTGCCTACAAGGAGGAAATCTTCGGCCCGGTGCTCCAGATCGTCCGCGCCAAGACCTTCGAGGAAGCCGTGGAGCTTCCCACGAAGCACCAGTACGGCAACGGCGTCGCCATCTTCACGCGCAATGGACACGCCGCGCGCGAATTCGTGAATCGCGTGCAGGTGGGCATGGTTGGCGTCAACGTGCCGATCCCGGTGCCGGTCGCCTACCACAGCTTCGGCGGCTGGAAGCGTTCGGCCTTCGGCGATCACAACCAGTACGGCATGGAAGGCGTGCGCTTCTGGACCAAGGTGAAGACCGTGACCCAGCGCTGGCCCGATGGCGGTGCTGGAGACAGCGCCTTCATCATTCCGACGATGGGCTGACGGGGCCGGAACAGGGGCGCCGGAAAAGCGGGGCAGGTCAACAGGGCCCATCGCGGTTTCGCTCGGAACAGGTTACGCAAGGCGGGTGTTCTCTCGGGAACGCCCGCTGAAAGGAAAGGACGCCTGATGATGAAGATCGGCAGTGCATTCACCCCCGCCCTGGTCGTGTCGATGCTCGCGCTGGGTCTGGCCGGCTGTTCGAAAAAGCCGGCCGAGCCTGTCGCCACGGAAACGGCGAGCGGGTTGCCGGACGCCTCATCGCCGGAAACGGCAACGATGCCCGCCAGCGAGCCGGCGACTCTTCCGACGGCGATCCCGACTGCCCTGCAAGGCAGGTGGGGGCTTGTCGATGCCGATTGCACCAGCACGATGGGCGATGCCAAGGGCCTGGTCACGATCGATGCCGACACGCTGAAGTTCTACGAATCGGTGGCGAAGCTCGGCACGATCAGGTCCGGCTCTCCCACCGCTCTCGACGGCGAATTCGCCTTTACGGGGGAGGGGCAGAGTTGGAAGCTTGACGTTTCGCTCTCCTCTGCTGACGACGGCAAGACATTGATCCGCAAGGATACCGGACCGGATGCCATGCCCGGCACGCTGACCTATACCAAGTGCTCCTAGACGCATTTGCACCTGACAGGGAAAGAGATGACTGAACAGTTCGGCCTGACCGAGGACCAGCTTGCGATCCAGGAGACCGCGCGCAAGTTCACCGCCGATCGTATCACCCCCTTCGCCGCCGAATGGGACGAGAAGCACCACTATCCGGTCGAGGTCTGGAAAGCCGCAGGAGAACTGGGCTTCGGCGCGATCTACGTCTCGGAGGAAAGCGGCGGTATCGGCCTCGGCCGCCTCGATGCGGCGCTGATCATGGAGGCCATGTCCTACGGCTGCGCGGCGACGAGCGCCTATATCTCGATCCACAACATGGTCGCGTGGATGATCGACAGGTTCGGTGACCAGCAGCTCAAGGACCGCTACCTGCCCGATCTGGTGACGATGGAGAAGATCGGCTCCTACTGCCTCACCGAACCGGGTTCCGGCTCGGACGCAGCGGCGCTCAAGACGACCGCTCGCCTTGATGGCGATCACTACGTCCTCAACGGCACCAAGCAGTTCATCTCCGGCGGGGGTTACAACGACGTCTATGTCGTTATGGCCCGCACCGGCGAGCACAAGTCGCGCGGGATTTCCTGCTTCGTTATCGACAAGGACACGCCCGGCGTCAGCTTCGGCGCGCCGGAGAAGAAGCTCGGCTGGAATGCCTCGCCCACCGCGCAGGTGATCTTCGAGGACGCCCGGATCCCGGTGGAGAACCGCGTCGGTGCCGAGGGCGACGGTTTCAAGTTCGCCATGGCCGGTCTTGACGGTGGACGCCTCAACATCGGCGCCTGCTCGCTTGGCGGCGCGCAGCGCTGCCTCGACGAGGCGGTGCAGTATGTGAAGGATCGCAAGCAGTTCGATCAGCCGATCGCCGAATTCCAGAACACCCAGTTCCGTCTTGCCGACATGGCTGCCGAACTGGAGGCCGCCCGCGCGCTGCTCTATCTCGCCGCCGCCAAGGTCACGGCCGGCGCGCCGGACAAGACGCGGTTCGCCGCGATGGCCAAGATGATGGCCAGCGACACTGGATCCTCGGTGGTCGATCGCGCGCTGCAATTGTTCGGCGGATACGGCTATCTTCGCGACTATCCCATCGAGCGGTTCTGGCGCGACCTTCGCGTCCATCGTATCCTCGAAGGCACCAACGAGGTCATGCGCATGATCATCGGCCGCGACCTCCTCAAGTAAGGGGCCAGAGCGAATGACCACCGATACCTTGCCCGCCGAGGCCCAGGCTGCGGAAATCCTTGATCGCCGCGAAGGCGTAGCGGGGGTGATCTCGCTCAATCGCCCCAAGGCGATCCACGCGCTGACGCTCGGCATGTGCGAATCGATGCGCGCATTGCTGGCCGAATGGAGCGGTGAAGACGGCGTGAAGGCCGTGATGATCGAGCATAGCGAAGGACGCGGGTTCTGCTCGGGCGGTGACATCAACCTGCTGCGCCGTTCCGCACTGGAGGACCACGGGGAGGAAGGGCGAAAGTTCTTCCTCGCCGAATATCGGCTCAACCATCAGCTTTTCACTTACGCCAAGCCCGTAGTCGCCTTCATGGACGGGATCACCATGGGCGGCGGCGTCGGCATCTCGCAGCCGGCACAGTACCGCGTGGCGACCGAACACACCCGCTTCGCCATGCCCGAAACCGGCATCGGCCTGTTCCCCGATGTCGGCGGCGGCTGGTACCTTTCGCGTCTGGACGGCAGGCTGGGCCAATACCTTGCGCTCACCGGAGCACGGCTCGATGGCGCCGAATGCCTATGGGCAGGGCTGGCCACGCATTACCTGCCGAGCGACGCGCTGCCCGAAGCCAAGCGCCGCATCGCCGCCGGGCACGAGATCGGCGGCGTACTCGGGGCGCTTTCGGTGAAGTCGCCCGAACCCAAGATCGCCGCCCACGCGGCGCAGATCCGCAAGCATTTCGCTTTCGATACCCTGGAACAGATACTCGCTTCACTGGAGAGCGAGGACAGTGAATGGGCGGCGAAGGAACTGGCCACTTTGCGCACCAAGAGTCCCCAGGCCTGCAAGGTGGCGCTGCGCCAACTCGCGACCTCGCTGACGCTGGACACTTTCGCGCAGAACATGGCGATGGAATACCGGATCGGCAGCCGCGTGCTGGTCCTGCCGGACTTCGCCGAGGGCGTTCGGGCCGTGATCGTCGACAAGGACCACGCGCCGCAATGGAACCCGCCGTCTCCTGACGAAGTGACATCGGCCATGCTGGACGCCATTTTCGCGCCCCTCTCGCCGGAGCAGGAATGGAGGCCTTCTTGACGTTCGCAGATCCGATCGAGTTCTATCACCTTGTCAAGAAATCCTGGGCCCCCAATACCATTTCCGACACCTTCGATCCTGCCAATCCATGCCGCAATCAATGCGCGGTAACGGCGCTGGCGGTGCAGCACTATTTCGGCGGGGACATCGTAAAGACGGCGACGAAGGGCGGCACGCACTTCTACAACCGGATCCAGGGTCGGTTCTGGGATCTCGCCACCGACCAGTTCGACGAGCCGATCCCCTACGACAATAGCCTGACCTCGGCCGAGGAAGCCCACGAACATGCCAGTCCGGCGCATCTCGCCGCGCTGATCGCCAACATCGAAGGCAATTGGCAAGCCGAGACCTGCCAAGCCAATACCTAAAGGAATCCGCGATGAGCTATGAGACGATCCTGGTCGAGAAGAAGGGCAAAGTAACCCTCATCACGCTCAACCGGCCGCAGGCGCTCAATGCGCTGAACTCGAAGGTTCTCGACGACCTGATCCAGGCCTTCGCCGTTTTCGAAGCGGACGCCTCGCAGGGTTGCGCCGTGATCACCGGGTCTGGCGAAAAGGCCTTTGCAGCGGGCGCCGACATCAAGGAAATGGTCGATAAGGCAGGCGCCGAGTTCTACGCGCAGGATTTCTTCGCGGGCTGGACCAGCCAGATCGTCAAGACCACGCGCAAGCCCTGGATCGCCGCCGTGAACGGTTTCGCGCTGGGCGGCGGCTGCGAACTGGCGATGATGGCGGACTTCATCATCGCGTCCGAGAATGCCAGGTTCGGCCAACCCGAGATCAAGCTGGGCGTCGCTCCCGGCATGGGCGGGTCGCAGCGTCTCGCCCGCGCGGTGGGCAAGGCCAAGGCCATGGACATGTGCCTGACCGGCCGCATGATGGACGCCGCCGAAGCCGAGCGCTCGGGCCTTGTCAGCCGCATAGTGCCGCTGGACCAGCTTCTCGACGAGGCGCTCAAGGCGGCCGAGGCTATCGCTGGAATGCCGCCGCTCGCTGCGATGATGAACAAGGAAATGGTCAACCTGGCCTTCGAAACCACTCTCGATACGGGCCTCATCATGGAGCGCCGCATGTTCCAGGTGCTGACGGCGACCGAGGACAAGGCCGAAGGCATGGCCGCCTTCGTCGAGAAGCGGCCGGGGGTCTGGAAGGGCAAGTGAGAGTGCCCGTGATCCCGCTTCGCGCGGGGATCACGGGTTACGTCTGCATGAGAGATTGGAGAACGTCATGAAAATCGCTTTCATCGGCCTCGGGAACATGGGCGGCGGAATGGCTGCCAATCTCGTCAAGGCAGGGCATCAGGTCCGCGCCTTCGACCTTTCCGCCGAAGCCGTAACCAAGGCTGCCGAGCAGGGGTGCACGACTTTCGGCACGGTATCCGAAGCGGTCCAGGGCGTGGATGCGGTCGTCACCATGCTGCCGAACGGCGCGATCGTGCGCTCGGTCTACACCGGTGAGGTCTTCGGCCATGCCCCGGTGGGCGCGCTGTTCCTCGATTGCTCCACCATCGACCTGGAGACGGCGCGCGATGTGGTCGCTCTTGCGCAGGCCGCGGGCTACGAAATGGCCGACGCGCCCGTTTCAGGAGGGATCGCGGCGGCGAATGGCGGAACCCTGACTTTCATGGTCGGAGGAAGCGAAGCGGTCTTCCAGCGCGCGAATCCGGTGCTCGACCCCATGGCCAAGGCAGTTATCCACGCGGGCGAGACGGGGGCAGGGCAGGTTGCCAAGATGTGCAACAACATGCTGCTGGCGATCCATATGATCGGCACTTGTGAGGCGCTGGCCCTGGCGCAGAAGGCCGGGCTCGACCCGCAGACCTTCTATGAGATCAGCTCCAAGGCCACCGGCTACTGCTGGTCCCTTAACGACTATACGCCGATGCCCGGCGTGGGAGCGACCAGCCCGGCAGACAACGGCTATGCCGGGGGCTTCGCCTCGGCGCTGATGCTGAAGGATTTGCGACTGGCCATGGCCGGCGCGGAAACCTCCGGCGCAACAGTGCCGATGGGCGAACATGCGACGAAGATCTATGAGGCCTTCGTGGAGGCAGGCAACGGCGGAAAGGACTTCGGGGCGATCTTCACGACGCTTTGAAGCCGAAAGCGGCGGGAGCTGGGCGGGGCGCTATGCTTCCCCGCTTTCCTCCCGTTTCTGCCTTTCCAGCACGAACCGCGGAACCTTCATCCCCTTGGTCCGACTGCTCAGATGATACTGCCTGCACAGCGCGCAGCGATAGGGACGCAAGGAAACCGTAGCTTTCGCCGCTGCTTCCAACGCCTCCGCTTCATCGGCATAGCGCCGTTTGCGCTGGCAGATCCCGAAGCTGGTCCGCACGTTCAGCCCAGCATTCGTGCCCCGAGCAGCAGCAGGAGCTTCACGTCCATCGCATAGCCTGCCTTGCGCCATTCGGTGATCGCCTGCTCGATCTCGGCGAGGGGCACGCGGTGAACCACGATATCCTCGCTGTCCACGCCGCCGCCTTCGCCCACTTTCACCAGGTCGTGCGCGCGGAACAACGTGAAGCTTTCGCTGACCATGCCGGGCGAGGAATGGAACTCGCCCATGTTCTCGATGCGGCCCGCACGATAGCCGGTCTCCTCTTCCAGCTCCCGTGCGGCGGCAACGCTGGCATCCTCATCGGCGAAGTCGTCATGGTCGCCGACGAGCCCGGCGGGCAGTTCGATGCAGCGCTTGCCGAGGGGGACGCGATATTGGTCCACGAGGATGACGTGGGCTTCGGGATCGACCGCCAGTATCACGGCGGCGCGAATGCCGCGTGCGCGGCCGACATATTCCCACCGGCCACGCTTGCGCGCGGTGATGAACCGGCCCTGCCACATGACCTCTTCGGGCGCCTCGGCGTCGGGAGGGAGTATAATGTCGGCGCTCATAGTTCGATCAGCCTGTCGGGAAGTTCGTTAACGTCGTTCTCGTCGCGAGGGAAATGCTCGGAAAGGATCGTGCCGACCTTGCCCACCGCGACGATCATGCCGTCACAGACTCGACCTTGGCCGACGTGGGCCAGCATGGCGGACATGGCCTGGCCCCAGACGTCCGGGTCGACCTTCTCGGCAATGGCGCGATCTGCCACGATCTCGGCGCGATGTTCGCGCATAGAGAGGTAGATGAGCACGCCGGTCCGGCCGGTGGTGCGCTGCTCGGCGCCGACACGGAAAGCGCGGACGGCATGGGCATGGACCCGCATCGTCTTGATCCGGGGCGGAATCAGCCAGAACTTGAGGGGCGACCAGAGCTGCAAGAGCAACATCGCGCCGAACTTCACGGCCGCCACCCCGGCCGCCAGGCCGATGATCATGCTTGGGGTCCATTCATGGCCCCAATCCGCCAGCAGGCTGTCGTAGAGGTCCATGTAGAAGTCGGGCGCCATCACCAGCGCGGCCAGGGCGAGGAAAGCCACGATGGCCGACCATGCCAGTGCCACGTCGGTGTATCCGTCCGATCGATCGGCCAGCACGGTGACGATTTCACCGGCGCTGTGCATCTCGGCTTCGCCCACTGCCGCGCTGATGCGCGCGTGGTCCTCGGTCGAGAGATATATGGGTGATGGCATCGTCCGTCCCCTACCAGCTGCCGCTCGCACCGCCGCCGCCGAAACTGCCGCCACCGCCGGAGAAACCCCCACCGCCGCCGAAGCCTCCGCCGCCACCGAAGCCGCCGCCGCCCCAGTGGTCGTCATCGTCGCCGCCGAAGCTGCCCGGCATCCAGATGATGGGGCCGCCGAAGCCACCCCGGCGACGTCCGCCGCCGCGCGCCTCGTTTATCATCGGCATGACGACGAAGAAGATGATGATGAGGATGAAGACGATCGTCCCGATCGGGAACCCGCCGCCACCCTGCTTGCGTGACGCATCGGCATCGGCCGCCACCTTGCGTGCCTGGTCTGGCGGCAGGGTAAGCTGCTTGACGAGTGCATCGACGCCCGCCTGAATGCCGCCCGGATAGTCGTTTTCCTTGAAGCGCGGCAGGATATCGTTGTTGACGATCAGGAACGAGAGGCCATCGGTCACGATCGGTTCAAGGCCGTAGCCAACTTCGATCCGGACCTTGCGCTCGTTAGGCGCAACGATCAGCAGGGCGCCGCTGTTCTTGTCCTTTTCCCCGATCCCCCAGGCACGGCCTAGCTGGTAGCCGTAGTCCGAAATCTCGTAGCCCTGAAGGCTCGGCAGCGTGACGACGACAAGCTGACGGCCGGAGTTCTTCTCCAGCGCATCCAGTTTCTGCGTGAGCTGGGCCTCGACATCGTCCGGAATGATCTTGGCGTCATCGACGACGCGGCCGGTCAGCTTGGGAAAGGCGGGTTCGGCCGCTGCCTGCTGGGCAAGCAGCGCACCGAAAACCAGCAGGACGGCCGCGAGAACGGCCCGCAGATAGCTCACCGGATCAGATCTTGCCTTCGAGGCTAGGCGCCACGTCCGCGCCCGGCGTGGCTGCCTGATAGGGCACCAGCGGGTCCGCGCCGCGCAGCTTCGCGCCAATCATCGTCGGGAAAGTGCGGACTTCGGTGTTGAAATCCTGCACCGCCGCATTGTAATCGCGCACGGCGATGCGGATGCGGTTTTCCTGACCCTCGATCTGGGTCTGGAGCATCTGGTAGTTCACGATCGACTTGAGGTCGGGGTATTGCTCGACGCTGACCAGAAGACGCGACAGGCTTTGGCCGAACTGCGATTGAGCGGCTTGGAACTGCTGCATCTTGGTAGGATCGTTGAGATCTTGCGCATTGACCTGCACGCTGGTCGCCTTGGCCCGTGCTTCCACCACGCCGGTGAGGATTTCCTTCTCCTGCGTTGCTGCGCCCTTGGCCACGGCGGCCAGGTTGGGCACCAGGTTCGCGCGCTCCTGGAAGGCGGCCTGAACGTCGGCCCACTTGGCCTTGGCGGCTTCCTGCTTGGTCGGAACCGAGTTGAAGCCGCAGGCCGCGAGCGACAATGCCGCCGCGAGGGCGAACACGGCGCGACTCTTGCGGGCCAGGTTCGAAAGGCTCATGCGTGATCCTCCAGATCGGCGGGCGGTGGCCGCGCCTGTTGAGCGAATAGATAGCAGCCGCTCGTTCCGGTTCAAGGACAGTCGCATCGTGCAACTTCTTGGCGCAACCGATTGTTAGCTACAACTTGATGTGGCAGGCAATCCGTGTCGGTCATGCACCGCACAGGATCGAGGGAAACGATTGATGCTTCAGGAATTCAAGACTTTCATCGCACGCGGCAACGTGCTCGACCTTGCCGTTGGTGTGATAATCGGCGCCGCCTTCGGCAAGATCGTGGCATCGTTGACCGACGATGTCATCATGCCTTTCATCGGCCTTGTCACCGGCGGCATCGATTTCAGTAACAAGTTCGTCGTGCTGGGTTCGATACCGGCGGGCTATACCGGGCCGATGACCTATGCCGGGCTCAAGACGGCGGGCGTCGCCATGTTCGGTTATGGCGCCTTTCTCACGGCGATCATCAACTTCCTCATTCTCGCCTTCGTGATCTTCCTGATCGTGCGCCAGGCCAACCGCCTGCTGCCCAAGAAGGAAGAGCCTGCCAAGCCGAAGGGCCCTACGGAAGTTGAGCTGCTCGCGGAAATCCGGGACACGCTCAAGCAGCGCTGACACGGCGTTGCATTTCCACAAGGATATGTCCTCGGGATAGGGGCGGGCAACATCCCGCCCCTTTTCATTTCCGCGCGCGCCCCTATATAGGGACCTGCCGGTTTCGACCGGCTATGATGATAAACTGCGCCGTACAATAGGCACAGCGGACCCGGGGGCGGTACCCGGCGGCTCCACCATCACCCGTCCAACCTTCAGGTTGGCAACCCTGTTGTCGCAGGGGTGATGACGGGGCCGAACTAGGATCGACGTGTGTTGAAAAGCGGTGTTTTCATTCGGGCTGAGTAACCCGTTCAAGGCTCAAAACTCACAAGTGCCAACGACAACGAAGCACTCGCTCTCGCCGCGTAATTCTAGGGCCTAACGGCCTGACGTTACAAAGCTAAAGCGCGGTTGGACCCACCGGGCAACAGAAGGGATTCCAGGGGTCCGGGGTGTACCTTGCAACAGAAACACCCCACCTTCCTTCATCCTCGAAGGGGTTCTAACGGGTTCTGCCTGCGGCTATACCAGTTGCTCGGTTTCGGATGAGGTTTTTGCCTCCTGCGCCAGGGCTTGTTGCTGCGCCTGTTCGAACTTGAGGCAGTCCAGGATCTTCGCGCCAGCCATGAACACCGCGCCGGTGCAGGCCAAGAACAGCAGCTTGCCCCCCCAGCCAGGGAAGCGCGTGAGGTAAGCGCTGCCGCGTTCCACCGCTCCAAGCGCCAATGCGTAGATGATCATGAACGCTTCCCAGCGGGTCTTGATCACGAAAAGGCGGCTGATCCTGCGAAACATTTCCATCCTTCCACCGCGCTTGCCCCGTGAGAGCCAAACATGCCTATTGGCAACATTCGGATGACCCGCCTGTTCCCTTGACTGGCTTGTTTCCTCAGGCCGGCTGGTGCCCCCGCACTCCCGCCCCTCAAGCGCCCCGGCAGTTTTCTATGTAAGCCCCTCGGAGGCAAGGTAGAAGCTGGTCCGACCTGGTGCCACTTTGGGACGCAGACCGAAGAGGTGCCGCGGCATCGCGGCGGCGGAGTGATTTTCCGGTTTGCCTCGCTGGCCGGGATGAGGCATAGCGGGCCGGTTCCTCCCCAGGACAATCTTGAACAGATGTCACTGACGCTGCACGTGCAGCACAGCGCTTGCGCGCTTGGATTGCGAGGGAACATGACGGACAGAGTTGAACGTTCCGGCCTGCGGGTCGACGCCGCCTTGGCGCGATTCGTCGAAGAACAGGTGCTGCCGCCGATCGGCCGGGATGCAGCAGGCTTCTGGAGCGGATTTTCCTCTCTCGTGACGGAACTGGCGCCGCGCAATCGCGGCTTGCTGGAACGACGCGATGCATTGCAGGCCCTCATCGATTCCTGGCATCTGCAACGGGCCGGAAAGGCCATCGACCAGCGCGAGTACCAACATTTCCTGCGGGAGATTGGCTATCTCCTGCCGGAACCCGAAGCGTTCACGATCACGACGCAGGGCGTCGATGCCGAGATCGCGACTATGGCCGGCCCGCAGCTGGTCGTTCCGGCGCTCAACGCCCGTTTCCTGCTCAACGCCGCCAATGCGCGCTGGGGCAGCCTCTACGATGCCCTCTACGGCACTGACGCCCTCGATGCCGAGCCGGCCACCGGGAAGGGGTACGATCCCGTTCGCGGGGCGGCGGTGATCGCGGAGGGGCGTCGCTTCCTCGACAAGGCGCTGCCGCTGGCGACGGGCAGCTGGGCCGACCTCGAAAGCCCGGATGTCGATCTGCGCGATCCGGGGCAATACCTGGGTGAAACGCAGGGCGGAAAACTCTATCGTTCCAATGGATTGGCGATCGAAATCCTCTTCGATCCGACCAGCGACGTTGGGCGGACCGACCGGATCGGGATCGCCGATATCGTCCTTGAGGCGGCTCTGACGACCATCGTCGACCTGGAGGATTCGGTGGCCGCCGTCGATGCGCAGGACAAGTTGGCAGCCTATGCCAACTGGCTTGGCGTCATTCGCGGCGACCTGACCGATACGTTCGAGAAGGGCGGTCGCACGCAGACCCGGCAACTCGCTTCCGACAAGACGGTTTCCACGCCATCTGGTGACGATGTCTCACTTTCCGGACGAAGCCTGCTGTTCGTCCGCAACGTTGGCCATCTGATGACCAATCCGGCCATCTTGCAGGCCGATGGATCGGAAATCCCCGAGGGGATCATGGATGCCGTCCTGACCAGCGCCATCTCGGCTCAGGATGTCAAAAGGCTCACGCGCTTTGGGAACAGTCGGGAGGGGGCGATCTATATCGTCAAGCCCAAGATGCATGGTCCGGAGGAGTGCGCTTTCACCAACGATCTGTTCGACGCCGTGGAAGATCTCCTGGAACTGCCACGCTATACGATCAAGGTCGGCGTCATGGACGAGGAGCGGCGCACGTCGGCCA
Organism: Novosphingobium sp. ZW T3_23; assembly: GCF_044987305.1. Taxonomy (NCBI): domain Bacteria; kingdom Pseudomonadati; phylum Pseudomonadota; class Alphaproteobacteria; order Sphingomonadales; family Sphingomonadaceae; genus Novosphingobium; species Novosphingobium sp. ZW T3_23. Next base: position 48,452 of record NZ_JBJDRF010000015.1, on the reverse strand, counting down.
ATCTGGCGGCCTGCATCCATGCTGTGAAGGACCGGATCGTCTTCATCAACACGGGCTTTCTCGACCGTACCGGCGATGAAATCCACACGTCGATGCGGGCGGGGCCGATCATCCGGAAGAATGCGATCAAGGGATCTTCCTGGATCGCCGCCTACGAAAAGCGCAACGTTGCCATCGGCCTTCGTCACGGCCTCTCGGGTGTCGCGCAGATCGGCAAGGGCATGTGGGCCGCGCCTGATCGGATGTGCGACATGCTGGAACAGAAGATCGGGCATCCGCGCACCGGGGCGAACACCGCCTGGGTGCCGTCTCCCACCGCTGCCACGCTCCATGCCATGCACTATCACGAAGTCGACGTTTTCGGGCTGCGCGAAGAGATGAAGGGCGCCGACGTTCCGGGCCTCGACCTGCTTCTGCAAGTGCCGCTGGCGGACGGGGTCAACTGGTCCGAGGCAGAGATTCGGGACGAACTCGACAACAATGCGCAGGGCCTGTTGGGCTACGTCGTTCGGTGGATCGATCAGGGCGTCGGATGTTCGAAGGTTCCGGATATCGAGGATGTCGGCCTGATGGAAGATCGCGCGACCTTGCGCATTTCCAGCCAGCATATGGCCAACTGGCTGCTGCACGGCGTCTGTTCGGAAGATCAGGTCATGGATTCGCTGCGACGCATGGCGGCCAAGGTGGATGCGCAGAACGCGGGAGACCCGCTCTATGAACTGATGGCGGGCAACTGGGACACGTCGTTTGCGTTCCGCGCTGCCTGCGATCTGGTTTTCAAGGGCGTGGACCAACCGAACGGCTACACCGAGCCGCTGCTCCATGCGTGGCGCCGCCGGAAGAAGGAAAATCTGGCCGAGGTTGGAAATTTCGCAGAAGTCTGACTCTCGCATTAACTTTAATTTGATCTATCGCCCTCAAAGCACTATTCAAAGGATTGTTCGCTAGGGGGGCCCGGCGTTGAAGAGACAGAATGTTGACCGTGCCCTGGGGCACGATTTGCCCGGAACTCCGTCGAACGGAGATGCGGTTGGCGATGATACCGCAGCGTCGAACGAGCACGCGCGGGTTGTACGTCTGGATGACCGGCGTGCTTCCCGCGATGCCGTGGATGCGGAGAAGTCCGATCAGGATCCGCTGCCGGTTGCCTTGGCGGTCGAGGCCATGCGCTTCCCCCGTAATCGTGGGGTGGCGGCTATGCTCGCTTCCGATGGTCCGATCGCAGGGCGCGTGATCCAGCTTGCGCTGATGGCGCTGGGCGTGGCGGTGGCTTTCTGGGTCGCTGCGCAGCTCGCCAAGCCTGACCTTGGGGCCGGCGAGCTGGACGATCAGCAGGCTTCCGCCGCCCAATCGCCCGAACAGTAGGCACCCAAACAGTAAGGCGCCTTCGGTAGCTCAGGCCCGCGTCAGTTCCCGGGCGATATCGACGAATTCCATCACCGACAGCGTTTCCGCGCGGCGCTGAGGATCGATTCCCAGCCTTTCCAGCGCGGCCAGCGCGCCCGGAACGCCCTTGAGGCTTTGCCGTAGCATCTTGCGGCGTTGGCCGAAGGCAGCTTCCGTCACGCGCTCCAGCACTCGCATCGACACGCCTTCCGGTGCCTCGCCGGGCACGACGTGGACGATGGCCGACATAACCTTGGGCGGCGGCGTGAAGGCGCTGCGATGAACTTTCATCGCCAGCTTCGATTTAGAGCGCCACTGAGCCAGTACGGCGAGCCGGCCATAGGCAGAGGTGTCAGGCTCGGCGACGATGCGGCGTGCCACTTCCTCCTGGAACATCAGGGTCAGCGACGACCATTGCGGCGGCCATGCCTCGCTCGAAAGCCAGCCGGTGAACAGGGCCGTTCCGACATTGTAGGGCAGATTGGCAACGATGGCGTAAGGGCCGTCGAACAAGTCGGCGGGCGCGATCTTCATCGCATCGCCTTCGATAACCTTGAGCTTGCCGGGAAATGCCGCTTCGAGTTCTGCGAGAGCGGGCAGGCAGCGGCGGTCCATCTCGATGGCGGTCACCGTGGCGCCAGCGCGCAGCAGGGCGCGGGTGAGGCCGCCGGGGCCGGGCCCGACCTCCAGCACCTGACGGCCTTCAAGATCGCCTGGAATCGCGGCGATGCGATCCAGCAAATGCTCGTCGAACAGGAAGTTCTGGCCCAGCGCCTTCGAGGCCGACAGGCCGTGACGGGCGATGACTTCGCGAAGGGGAGGCAAGGTGACGCTCATGCCGCATTCTCCTGCAAAAGCCTGCGGCCCGCGCATTCTCCGGCCATGCGCAGGGCGGCTATCGTCGCGCCCGCGCTGGCGAGGTTCTTGCCGGCTATGCCGAAAGCGGTGCCGTGATCGGGCGAGGTGCGCACGATGGGCAGGCCCAGTGTGACGTTGACGCCGGCATCGAAATCGAGCGTCTTGATCGGAACGAGTGCCTGATCATGATACATGCAGAGCGCCACGTCGAATTTGTGCCGCTCGTGGGCCGCGAAAAGGGCGTCGGCGGGGTGCGGGCCGGTCACGGCAAGGCCCTCGGCGACAAGGGCGTCTATGGCGGGGGCGATGACCCCTATCTCCTCGCGGCCCATGCGGCCGTCTTCTCCGGCATGCGGGTTGAGGCCGGTGATGGCGATTCGGGCAGGCGACAGGCCGAAGTCGCGGGCGAGCGCGCGGGCGACGATCCTTGCCTTTCGCTCGATCAGATCGCGGGTCACTAAGCCCGGAACTTGCGAGAGCGCAACATGCACGGTCAACGGGACCGTCCGCAAGTTGGGTCCGGCCAGCATCATTACCGCATCGCCGTGCGCGACGCCGCATTCGTCCGCGAGGAACTCGGTCTGGCCGGGTTGCGCGAAACCGATCTCCGAAAGCCTGGACTTGGCGATGGGACCGGTGACGATCGCTGCGGCCTCGCCGGAACGCGCGAGGCGGGTGGCGACGGTCAGCGAATGGAGGGCGAGGGCGGCCCCACTCGGGTCGGGTCGGCCGAAAGTGACGGTTGCATCTTCGTCGCCCAATACGGGCAGGGCCTCGGCGAAGAGGCCGAGGGCTTCTTGCGGGGCGCGAATCCTGACGACGGGCAGATCGATGCCGCGGCTGCGCGCGGCAGCCTTGAGCACTTCCACGCCACCGACCGCGAAAAAGGGCGCAAGACCGGCGTCATGCCGATCCGCCCAGGCCTGCGCGAAGAGTTCCGGACCGACGCCGGCCGGATCGCCCAAGGAAACCGCCAGAGGCGAAACTACCAGGGGCGCGAGGCCCGGTGACGAAACCGCGAGGGGCGGCGCGCCGTTGGTTTTGGCCGCCATATGCGCCGCCCCCTTTACCGTCAGTTGTATTCGATCACGGCGTCACGGCGAAGGTCGCGCAGATACATCTGCGCGCGCTTGTTGACGCGGTCATCCTCGAGCTGGGCCATGACCTGTTCGAAGTTCGGGCCGGAATCGACTTGCGGGTCGTCGCGGCCGCAGAGCATCAGGATGCGGACGCCTTCGGTCAGCGAGCCGAAGGGCGGCAGCGTCTCGCCCGGCGACAGGTTGAGGATAGACGACTGGATCGGGCCGGGCAGATCGCGGGCCTTCACCTGGTCGTTGGCGACGACCTGGGCGCCGATGGTGGCGGCAACCTTGTCGACATCGCCGCAGCCCTTGGCGGTCTTGATGGTCTTGGCGAAGTTTTCCGCCCGGGCATTGGCCTGGGTTTCGGAGACGCCCTTGGGGAACTCGATCGAAATTTGCTTGAGCGCAAGCACGGCATCGCGCGGATCGGCGGTGAGCACCTTACGCTTGTCGATCAGATAGACGATATCGTAGCCGCCGGGGATCGCGATCGGTCCGGCGAGCTGGCCGGCCTGCATGTCGCGCACGGCTTCGGCAACCTCGCCGGGAAGCTGGCCGAGACGGACCCAGCCGAGATCGCCGCCGACCGGAGCGGTGGAGGCCTGCGAATACTGCCGTGCATAGGCCACGAAGCTGCCGCCCTGGCGGAGCTGCTGCATGACCTGATTGGCGTTCGCCTCTACCTGCTGCTGCGTTTCCGGCGTGGCGGCGAGGTAGATTTCACCGAGGCGGTATTCCTCGGTGCCCTTGGAGGCCTTGAGGCGATCGATCACTTCGTTCACTTCGTCATCGGAGACGTTGATGAACGGCTGAACGTTGCGTTGCAGCAGGCGCTGCCACGACAGTTCGCCCCGGATCTGGCGCTTGAGCGATTCCGGCGAAGATCCCACCCGCTTCAGGTAGGCGTCCATGGCCTGGGTGTTCTGGTTGAAGTTCTGCGAGGCGACGCGGGCATAAGACTGGTCCACTTCGGCGTCTTCCACCGAAACTTCGACCGCCTTGGCTTCCTGGATCTGCAGGGTTTCGTCGATCAGGTTGCGCAGAACCTGAAGGCGCAGGCGCTTCTGTTCGTCTTCGCTGATCTTGCCCTGGTTGGCGGCCAGGATCAGGGCGAGGCGCTGGTCGACGTCGGTGCCGGTGATGACCGCGCCGTTAACGACGGCCGTGGCACGGCGGACGTTCGGGTTGTCGTTACCGAAGATCTTCACATCGTCGGGCACGACGATCTCGCCCTGGGCGGACTGGGCGAAGACGGCGGTGGAGGAAAGCGTTGCCGCCCCGGCGCCGCAGACGACGAGGGCGCCACAGGCAAGAGCCGTGCGCTTGATGAACGTGTTGCGTTGGATTGCTTTCACCTTGACCTATATCCCGTATTCGACCCGTCCGGCCGGTGCTGCTGCAATGGCGAAATTCGCCGAGGCGCACTTCCGGCCCTGTGGCGGCAGGCGGCTTAACCGAAACTGAGCACGTCCGATAGCCGCTTTGGCCCAAAGTGCCAACGCTCGTGCCAACGCCCGTGATAACCTCTGGGGGCGCCCTGTTTCACCTTGGCGGATTTCACTTACCCGGCCTTCACCAGGCACCGATGTTCTTGAGCGCGAAGCCGAGCTGGAACGAGTTGCCTTTCCGCGCATCGCCGAAGGTCACGTAGTCGCGCCGCCAGGTGAACGAAATCTGGAGGCAGTCGTCCTCGTAGGCCATGCCCAGGCGGGAACGGAGCGGCTGGAAACCGTCCGATCCGTATGTGGGATCTTCCGTGCTGTCGGTAAGATTGACGACGGCGGAGCCGAACACCGACCAGTAGTTGGCGAAGGCCACCCGGCCGGCGGCGCGCACTTCCTCACGATCCCGCAAATCCTCGATGCCAAGCGCGATATCGCGGTTGAGCTTGGTATAGCCGAATTCGAGATAGGTCTGGTTGTTGCCCAGCGAGATGTCGAACTCGTTGCGGCGGACCGCCAGCGTGTCCTTGTCGACCCGGTAGCGGTGAATGATGTTGAAGAAGTTGCGGTAGCGCACTTCGGTCCGGCCGACGATGTCGGAGGTCTTGCTGGCGAGCCCGGTGCCGTCCGGCAGGATCGAGGGCTTGTTGCTGAGCCGGATCGATTGTCCGATGGTGGACTTGATGCGCCAGCGCGGGCGTTCGAACATCCAGTCGAAGCCATACGTGAATCGCACGCCATCCTCGAACCGGTCGTAGCCCGGGAAGCGGTTGAGCGCGAAGAGGTTCGAATCTTCCAGTTCGATCGCGCGCGAATCCTCATTAGGGATCGCCAGGTTCTTGATCTTGGGCGTGGCGACGAACTGTACGCGCGGGGTCAGTACCTGGCTGCCGCCGAAGACCTGGCCGACCAGCGGCCACTTCACATCGACCGCCGCCAGCGCGATGCCGCGGCCCTGCCAGCCCGACTCCCCGCGATAGAGCGCGGTCGGGCTGAGGTCGTTCTCGTCCGAGTGATAGACGTCGCCGCGCACCAGCCCGGTCAGCGTCACTTCCTGGCCCATGCCCGTCAGCTTGCGCAGCGACCACTGGGTGCTGGCGAAGGCGCGCTGGGTATCCTGCCCGTCCACGCGGGTGATTCCCAGCGTGTTGACCTGCGTCTCGATCCGGCCGCCCAGCAGCGGATCGTCGAAGCGGTGGCGATAGTCGAGCACCGGCAAGGCGACGGGGATCTGGCCCTGGTCGCGGCTGGATTGCAGGGTCTGCGTGGCATAGCCGGCGAAAGAGAAGTAGCTGTCCTGGTCGATCCGCTCCAGCTCGATCGACGAACGCAGGCGATCGTCACGCGAGATGTCGTAGCGGCGCACGAAAGTGCGGTCGGTGGCGCGCCGGATCGAAGCGGAAATGCTCCAGTTCTCATCGAGCTGGAACCTGCCATTTGCGAATACGTAGCCGCGGAAGGCGCGTTCGCGGTTCGGGTCTGGATTGCTGCTGTTGATCGGGATGCGATTGCTGGAGGTCGCGTAGCCGGTGATCTGATAGGCACCGATATCGGTCAGCGCCCGGTACTGGAACGAGGCCATCGGCGCGGCCTTGGTATAGGCGTGAAGCGAGCCGGTAAGGTCTCGGTTGTCGGCGAGCCGCCAGTAATAGGATTGCGCGACCTCGATGCCGTTCGACGGGCTGGACCGCAGGTCGGGCACCAGGAAGCCGGAGACCGCGCCTCCGTTGGTGCTGACCGAAAGACCGAACAGCGGCAGCTGGACCGCGCCGAACAGTTCGAGCCGCGCATCGCTGAAGCGCACGCGATTCTGCGTCTCGCTATAGACTACGGTCTTGGCCACGACGCGCCAGGTCGGCTTCTTCGGACAGCCCTCGTCGCTCTCGACGGCGCAGCCGGTATAGGCGGCGTGCTGGAGGACGACATCGCCGTTGGCGATCCGTTCGCCCTTGTTGGCCGCGAGACGCCCACCCTGGCGCATGACGAGAAGCAGGTTCTCCATCATGCCGGTCTTCAGCTCGTCGGTCAGCTCGACGCTTTCGGTGTAGAGCTGGTTGCCGTCCTGATCGACCATGCGGACATTGCCGCTGCCGACGATCTGGCCGGTCTTGCGGTTCCAGGTCACCTTGTCGGCGCGGACGGACTGCCTGTCCTTTCTCAGCACGACATTGCCGGTGGCCGTCACGAATTCGTCGTTCTGGTCGTATTCGACGGTGTCGGCCTCGAAGGCGATCGGCACGTTTTCATCGGTGGAGGGGGGCGGGGCGGGCGGCGCACCCTCGATCGGGCCGGTATCGACGGGACGCGAGACGTCCTGCGCAAGCGCCAGCGAAGGCAGGCCGAGCGCGGCGATTCCAAGGGCCATCACGCTCAGCGAAACGGGTCGCAAGCGGCGAACGGGGGCTTGCAGCGAGGTCGGCGCGGCAGGGAGCATCCCTTGCCTATCGCACCGCCTGTGCCTAACTGCAATCCGCTGTTGCGGCGAAGCGCACAACATCGACGCTCGCCCACGTGATTCAGGAGATCTCATGAATATCCAGTTCCTTGACGCTGCTGCCGCCGCCCATGCGCGCCTCGTCGCCCGCTTCGTGAATCAGGATGCGATTCCCGCCGATGTCGAGCAGGTGCTCGTCGAAGGCGCCAAGGCTTCGCGCTTCAGCGGCAAGGCCGGACAGATCTTCGAAGGTTTCGTCGAGCGTGATGGTAAGACCGTGCGCGTGGCGCTGGCGGGGATCGGAGCAGCCGACGCTGCCGATCGCAAGGGCGCGGTGGAACGTGCCGGTGCGGCGGTCGTCGGCAAGTACCTGACCTCCGGCGAGACGGCCGTGACGCTGGACCTGACCGGCGCGGGCCTGTCGGCGGACGAAGCTGCTGGCGTTCTCCTCGGCGCGGTCCTGCGCGCCTGGCGCCTCGACACCTACCGCACCAAGCTGGCCGAGGATGCCAAGCCCAGCCTGGTGGACATCGCCGTGGTCGGCGCGCCGGAAGGCACCGAGGCGGTCTGGGGCGTCGAACAGGCCATCGTCGAGGGCGTTTCGTTCACCCGCGAACTCGTCACCGAGCCCGCCAACATCATCTACCCCGAATCCTTCGTCGCCCGCGTCGAGGCGAAAGTGGCGGGCAGCGGCCTCAAGGTTCGCGTCCTCGACGAGAAGGAAATGGCCGAACTGGGCATGGGCTCGCTGCTCGGCGTGGCCCAGGGCTCGGTGCGCCCCGCGCGCCTGCTGGTGCTCGAATGGATGGGCGGCACTGCAGGCGAGGCGCCGGTCGCCTTCGTCGGCAAGGGCGTGACGTTCGACACCGGCGGCATCTCGATCAAGCCGGCCGCCGGCATGGAAGACATGAAGTGGGACATGGGCGGCGCCGGCGCCGTTGCGGGAACGATGGTCGCCCTCGCGCTGCGCAAGGCCAAGGCCAATGTCGTGGGCGTATGCGGTCTTGTGGAAAACATGCCCGACGGCAATGCCCAGCGTCCCGGTGACGTCGTCACCTCGCTTTCTGGTCAGACCATCGAGGTGATCAACACCGACGCGGAGGGCCGCCTGGTGCTCTGCGACGCGCTCACCTGGGTGCAGCGCGAATACAAGCCCGCCAAGGTGATCGACCTCGCCACCCTGACCGGCGCGATCATCCTCAGCCTCGCGCATGAATATGCGGGCCTGTTCTCGAACAACGACGACCTTGCGGCGCAGCTTGCCGCCGCGGGTGACGCTTCGGGCGATCGCCTGTGGCGCATGCCGATGGGTCCGAACTACGACAAGATGATCGACAGCCCCATCGCCGACATCAAGAACGTCGGCCCGCGCTTCGGCGGCTCGATCACCGCGGCGCAGTTCCTCCTGCGCTTCATCGAGAACGACACGCCCTGGGCGCATCTCGACATTGCCGGCACCGTGTGGACCGACAAGCCGGGCGCCACCTGGGACAAGGGCGCCTCGGGCTTCGGCGTGCGCCTTCTGGACCGCTTCGTGCGCGACAATCTGGAAGCCTGAGGGACGGCCTGAGAATAAGGAGGGGTCGCGACATGCGCGTCGATTTCTATCAGCTCAGTCGTGACCCCGCCGATAGCGCCTTGGCGTTGATCGCCGGAAAGGTCGCGGAGAACGGCGAGCGTCTGCTCGTCGTCTCCGGCGACCTGGCGCAGCGCCAGCGCATCTGCCAGGCACTATGGTCTGCCGGGCCCGAGAGCTTTCTCGCCAACGGCTTCGCGGGCGAGGGCAATGAGGATCGCCAGCCGATCCTGCTGTCGGAAGCGCCCGATCCGGTGAACGGGGCAAGGTTCATGGCCATCGCCGACGGGCAGTGGCGCGAGAGCGAGACCGCGTTCACGCGCACGTTCTTCCTGTTCGACGATACCACCCTGCAACACGCCCGCGACACTTGGCGCATGCTGCGCACCCGCGATGGGGTAGAGCATCATTACTGGAAGCAGGAAAGCGGACGCTGGGTTCAAGCGGGCTGACAGCCAGGGAAGGCGACGTGAAATCCCGTCGTCCCGGACTTGATCCGGGACCGCTGGCGATTCTTTAGGCGCAGGCTCACAGGTGCAAACCGCCAGCGATGATCACGCCGCGACCGGGCGGGGCTTTGCCAGCGGTCCCGGATCAAGTCCGGGGCGACGATAAGCCGGCAGCGAGAAGTTAATCTCGCCCGCCTTGCGATTCCGCTGGTTCCCCGCTACTGGCGCGCGCAAGATTCAAACCCTTTTCCAAGGAACCTACCATGGCGGTTACCCGTACCTTCTCGATCATCAAGCCCGACGCCACCCGCCGCAACCTGACCGGCGCCGTCACCAAGATGCTCGAGGAAGCCGGCCTGCGCGTCGTCGCTTCGAAGCGCATCCAGATGAGCAAGGAACAGGCCGAAGGCTTCTACGCCGTCCACGCCGAGCGTCCCTTCTTCAACGACCTCGTCTCGTTCATGATCTCGGGCCCGGTCGTGGTTCAGGTTCTCGAAGGTGAAGACGCCGTGAAGCGCAACCGCGACATCATGGGCGCCACCAACCCCGAGAACGCCGATGCCGGCACAATCCGCAAGGAACTGGCCGAATCGATCGAAGCCAATTCGGTCCATGGTTCGGATTCGGAAGAGAACGCGGCGATCGAAATCGCCTACTTCTTCAAGCCGGAAGAAATCGTCGGCTGAAGCATTCGCTTCATTCGATTGCGAGAAGGCCGCCCCTCCGGGCGGCCTTTTTGTTTTGGGCGCCGCGCGCCTCCGATGACGTTTTGCCCTTTGCCGTTTTCGCTTCTGCGCTAGATTGCCCTCCAAAGAGGAGAGTGAAGATGCAGGGCATGGGTGAGGCAAGCGAAGCCTGTCCGTTCGAGTTCAATTTCGACGAAAAGACGTTCAAGGCCGGCGATACCGTCAGCTACCGTGTCAATGGCAGCCTGGAGGGATTTCCCTTCGTGGGCACGCTGGTCGAGGTTCACGAGGATCACGTGGTGATCGCCGGGGATCCGCAGGAGCCCGAGAAGCGTTATCGCGGAACGCGCGAAAGCAGGCCCTTGGTGGACTATACGGAAATCTGAGGAACGGCTGAATCGTTGATGTCGCGCAAGGAAGGATCGAGCGAAGCGGAATAGCCTGCACGCGAACCACGGAACGCTACGCATGGAGAGGAGAGCCGATGTCAAAAAAGGTCCACGAACTCGCCGCGGAATTTCCCGAGGATATCGAAATCCTGCGCCATCTCAAGGCGACCAGAGGTCACTTCGCGGTGCTGGCCGACCGCTATGACGAGGTCAACGGCGCCATCCAGAGGATCGAATCGGAACTGGAAGCCGCATCGGACGCTCGGCTCGAAGACTTGCGGAAGGAGCGGCTCTGCCTTCTGGACCAGATCGGGCGGATGATCCGCGACGCAGGCGCGGTAGGGGCCTGATCCCGGTCCTACTGCGTAGTCTGGTTATCCGTCAGAACTGATCTGCGGCATCGATCAGCGAGGTCAGCTTCCTCGGCGCGATCGAGCGCCAGGAGCGGGCGAGCCATTCCCCGATTGCATCCCAGTCGTTGCCGCCCAGGTCGAGGCGGATGCCGATCCAGCCATCACCAAAATAGGCGGGGCGGAAATAGCGTTCCTCGTCCTGCTCGATCAGCATGGCCTGCTCGTCCGGCCCGCTGATCTTCACAAGCAGCGCGGTTCGCCCGTCGGCGTGGTGGTTCGACGTGAAGTAGGCGAACTTCTTGCCCTTGATCACCCCGAAGCAGGGCATGCCGTGGCTGTGGGTTTCGTCGGCTTCGGGCAAGGCCATCGCGCGTTCGCGAATTTGCTCCAGCAGCCATTCCGGGCTCGATTCGCGCACGACCAAGGCCGCGAGGCAGCGGGAATAGAGCTGGTGTTCGGCGATCAGGACGCGGGAGCCCAGGGTTTCGGGGGTGTCGCCCGGAACTATCGCGACGGGGATCTGCCCCAGGATCGGTCCTTCGTCGAGTTCGGGGATGACCAGGTGGACGCTGACGCCGCCGTGGCTGTCACCCGCCTCGATGGCGCGCTGGTGGGTGTGAAGCCCGGTATATTTGGGCAGCAGCGAAGGATGGATGTTGACCATCCGTCCTTCCCAGCTTCGCACGAAACCCTCGGTCAGGATGCGCATGTAACCGGCCAGCGCCACCCATTCCGCGCCCGACTCGCGTATCGCGGAGTCCATCGCGGCGTCGTGCTCGTCGCGGGTGAGCCCCTTGTGGCTTAGCGCATAAGTCGGCACGCCTTCGGCGGCCGCAAGGACGAGGCCGCCCGCATCCGGTCGATTGCTGGCCACCAGGACTATCTCGTAGGGACAGTCCTCGAAGCGGCTGGCATAGAGCAGGGCGGCCATGTTGGTGCCGCTGCCCGAGATCAGGACGGCGACTTTAGCCCTTTCAGGCAAGGTGGATCGCTTCCCAGTCCTCGCGCGCGGACCAGACTTCGGCGCTGCCCTGTACGGTGCAGCCCTTGTCGCCTTCCTCCACGATGCCGATCACGAACACCGTCTCTCCGGCGGCTTCCAGATCGGCCTTGAGCGCTGCCGCGTCATCGGCCGGGACCGCGAGCACCATGCCGATGCCGCAGTTGAAGGTGCGGGCCATCTCGGCCGGCTCGATGTTGCCCTGCGCCTGGAGGAAAGCCATCAGGCGCGGCTGTTCCCAGGCACCGGCATCGATGCGGGCGTGCAGACCCTTGGGCAGGACGCGCGGGATGTTTTCCAGCAGGCCGCCGCCGGTGATGTGGGCGAGGGCATTGATGCGACCGGAGCGGATGAACGGCAGCAGGCTCTTCACATAGATGCGCGTGGGCGCGATCAGCGCGTCGATCAGCAGCGTGTCCGAATCGAACAGGGCTGGGCGATCCAGCTTCCAGCCCTTGTCCTCGGCCAAGCGGCGGACCAGCGAGTACCCGTTCGAGTGCACGCCCGAGGAGGCGAGGCCCAGCAGCACGTCGCCATCGGCAACCTTGTCGCCGGTCAACTGCTCGCCGCGCTCCACCGCGCCGACGCAGAAGCCCGCGAGGTCGTAATCGCCGGCAGCATACATGCCCGGCATCTCGGCCGTCTCGCCGCCGATGAGAGCGCAGCCGGAAATGCGGCAACCGTCGGCAATGCCGGCGACGACGCGCTCGGCAACGCCATTCTCCAGCTTTCCGGTGGCGAAATAGTCGAGGAAGAAGAGGGGCTCCGCGCCCTGGACGATAAGGTCGTTCACGCACATGGCGACGAGGTCGATGCCGATATGATCATGGCGGTCATGATCGATCGCCAGTTTCACCTTGGTGCCGACGCCGTCGTTGGCGGCCACCAGCAGCGGATCCTTGTAGCCAGCTGCGCGTGGGTCGAAGAAACCGCCGAAGCCTCCCAGCTCTGCATCGGCGCCGGGGCGCGCGGTGGATTTCGCGAGCGGTGCGATGGCCTTCACCAGCGCGTTGCCGGCGGCGATGGAGACGCCGGCCTGCTCGTAGGAATAGCTCTTCGGGGTGTTATCGTCGGACATTGCGCGCGCATAATGCGCAAACGCCCCGCTGTCACGCCCGAGCATCGTCGGCAGCGAATAAATAGGACGGGAAAGCGCTCCGCCCGCGTCTTTTGCACAGACGATCCGGCGTTTGACGAGATGCAGGGGCGGGCAATTGCAGGGGCGGTCGGATTACGGCTTGGATTTCCAGATCGGTTTGGGCAAAAGGCCGGTCGGTTCGATGATGGCGATGACGCTCTCCCATAAAATCCGGCGCATTGCCGACGTGAGCTTCGGCTCGACGCAGCGCGTCGTGCTTGTTGCCGGCGCTGCGGCGATTCTCGCGCTGGGCGCGGCGGGCGGTTACCGGCTTGTGGCGCAAGTCGAGGGCGATCGCGGCATCGCTCCGCTGGCCAATTCGGAAGACATCCAGGTCAACGGCATCAAGGTAGACGTTACCGCCAAGACCGGTGCCGAGGCGCGGCTGGAAGGCTGGAAACAGGCCGAAAAGGAAGCCTGGAAAAAGCTTGGCGGACCGGACATGCCGGTCGAATCGATCGATGCGATGGTTTCGTCGGTGGTGATCGGCCAGGAACAGGTCGGGCCGCGCCGCTATATCGCCACGCTGGGCGTGATCTTCAACAAGGCGCGCGCCGGTCAATATGTCGGCGCTGGCGGCGCCACGATCCGTTCGGCGCCGATGCTGGTGCTGCCGGTGCTCTATTCGGGCGGCGTGCAGCAGGTCTTCGAAGTGCGCGGGCCCTGGCAGCGGGCCTGGGCGGAATTCCAGGCGTCGCAGAGCCCGATCGACTACGTGCGGCCGGTAGGCGCGGGTGGCGAATCGCTGATCCTCACGGCCGGGCAGGCCTCGCGGCGCAGCCGGCTCTGGTGGCGCAACGTGCTCAACCAGTTCGATGCCGCCTCGGTGCTGATTCCTTACGCCCGGCTCGAACGGCAATGGCCGGGCGGGCCGGTCCACGGCACTTTCACCGCGCGCTATGGGCCGGACAACACGTTCCTCGGCACGTTCGAGATGGACGCCGGCAGCGAGCAGGAACTGCCCGCGATGCTGGAAAAGGCCGTGCAGCGCATGGACGGGCTCTATCGCGACGCCCTTTCCAGCGGCGAATTGCGCCCCGATCCCACATTGACGACGAGCGGCCAGGTTCTGGACCGCGCATTTGCGGAACTCCGCACAAAATTGATGCCGAAGGGCGGCGCGCCGATTCTGGACCTGCCGCCTGAAACGGTGGCGCCCAGCTCCGCGCCTCCGCCGGTTGCGCTGGCGCCGGTGGAAACGGTTTCCGTTCAGTTCGCGTCTCCCGATGCAGCGGCCGTGGATGCGGCTCTGGCTGCGGTACGCGGCGTTCCCGGCGTACGCGGCGCGGCCACCATGAGCCTTGCCGTCGGCGGGACATCGGTGATGCGCGTAAGCGTCGAGGGCGGCAGCGAAAGGCTCGCCTCGGCACTGCGCGGGCAGGGCTGGAAAGTGACGGCAGCGGGCGGCGCGCTGAGGATCACGCGCTAGGCCTTCCCGGTGATGAAGCAGATCGCCCTTCCGCTGTCCGCCGCGAGCGACAGCCCGCCGCGCATTGTCGTCGGCAATGCCAACGCGGCGGCGATAGATGCGCTGCTGGAGCCCGATGCATGGCCTTTCCACAGTGCCATTCTTTCCGGGCCGCCCCGCTCGGGAAAGTCGCTCCTGGCGCGATGGTTCGTTGAATCGGGACGCGGCGATGCCCTGGACGATGCCGACCGCATGGACGAGGACGCGGTGTTCCACAGCTGGAACCGGGCGCAGGAAAGCGGCCGCCCCCTGCTGATCGTGGCGAGCCGTCGTCGCGGCGAGGGGGAGGGGCGCTGGCAGGTAATGCTGCCGGACCTCGGCTCCCGGCTCGGCGCCGCCCTGGAACTTGAGATCGGCGAGCCCGATGAGGAGATGCTGGGCGAACTGATCGACGTCCATGCCCAGATGCGCGGCCTGCCGCTGGATGTTTCGGCAACCGACTACCTTGTACCGCGTTGTGAACGTAGCCATGTGGGCGTCGAAAATCTGGTCGCCGCCATCGATCGACTCAGCCTGGAGCGCAAGCAACCGCCCACGCTGACGATCTGGCGCGATGCGCTTGAGGAAGCCGGTCGCGGGCTTCCAAAGGCTTCATGACCTCTTGGCTTGCCAGTCGGGCCATTTGATGGGAGATTCGCGCGATGCTGGGTAATCTGGTTCGCTATCTGGATTCTGTAGTTGCGCGCGATCCCGCGCCGCGCTCTCGTTGGGAAGTTCTGCTCTATCCTGGCGTCTGGGCGCTGTTCTTCCACAAGATCGCGCACCGGCTGTTCCGCGCGGACCTCTTCTTCCTGGCCCGCGTCGTGAATCATCTGTCGCGGTTCCTCACGGCGATCGACATTCATCCCGGGGCTACGATCGGCCGTAATTTCTTCATCGATCACGGCTTCACGGTGATCGGCGAAACGGCGCATATCGGCGACAATGTCACGATATATCAGTGTGTTACACTGGGCGGCTCCAATCCCACCAATGGCAAAGGCGGCAAACGACATCCGACGCTGCTGGACAATGTGATCGTTGGGTCGGGAGCGCAGATCATCGGCCCGGTGACGGTCGGCAAGCGCGCCCGCGTCGGTGCAAGTGCGGTCGTGACGGAAGACGTGCCCGAAGGCGCGACGATGATCGGCGTGAAGGCACGATCGACGCTGGTCAAGGCCGAGACTTACGCCAAGGAATTCATGCCTTATGGCACGCCCTGCAAGGAGCCTTGCGAGCCAGTGGGCAGCCAGCGGGTCGATGAACTGGAAGAGCAGGTCGCGGCCCTGCGCGCACAGGTCGATTCGCTGATGCGCAAGCTTGAGGAAGAAAAGCAGGTCGAGCCGGTCGTGAAGGGCGTCTGACGGGCGGATGGCCGCAGGTTCCCATCCCCTTGCTGGTACTGTCGTCGCTTTTCCGGGACGAACGCCGCTTCAGGTCGGCTTCGACAAGCTTGAACTCCAGCGCATCCTCGATCTCTATGGACGCATGGTGGCTGCTGGGATCTGGCGGGACTATGCCATGGATTTCGGCAAGGAAGCGGCTAACTTCTCGGCATTCCGGCGCGCAGCCGAACGGCCTCAGGCCCGCATCGAGAAGCGACCTTCGCTGCGCGGCAAGCAGGGCATGTGGACCCTGTTCGGAGAAGTCGGCCAAGTGCTGAAGCGCGGCCACGAGCTGGCCGGGGTGCTGAGCCCGCTCGAACGCAAGCTGCTCAAGATCGTCGAGGACTGAAAGCCTGGGGCGCCTTCACATCTGAGCGACTTGCTATTCTTAGCCTTGGCTTTTCAGCAGCATCGACAAGGCGCGATGCGCCTGTTCCATTCCGGTTTCCAGGATGCGATCGCTTTCCCGGCTGGAGATCCTGCTCCAGGCTTTCGCAAAGCCCTCCACGGTCAAGTCGTCTTCCTTCAGAAGTGCGCCGTCGTTCATTGTGATGAAGGCGCTCTGGCAGACGCCGCCGCCCGCGCCGACGATGGCATCGTTGGGCGAGTCCTTCGATACCAGGAACAAGGCAGCCGGGACGACAGCCTCCGGGCTGAACGCGTTATAGGCTTCGTCCGGGAATATGTCGGCCGTCATGCGGGTGCCGGCGGTGGGCGCCAGGGAATTGACGCGAATGCCGTATTTGGCCCCTTCCATGCGCAAGGTGCGGGCCAGGCCGAGAACGCCCAGCTTGGCAGCGCCGTAATTGGCCTGCCCGAAGTTCCCGCCGAGGCCGCTGGAGCTGGTGGTCATCAGCACGCGGCCATAGTTCTGTTCGCGCATCGTTTCCCACACGGCCTTAGTCGCATAGGCGCTGCCGAGCAGGTTGACGCGCACGACCTGCTCGAAATCGGCCATGTCCATCTTCGCGAAAGTACGATCGCGCAAAATCCCGGCATTGTTGATGAGGACGTGGATGCCGCCCCATGCCGCGCGGGCGCGGGCAGCCATCGCCTCCATCTGCGCGAAGTCGGAAACGTCGCCGTTGTCGGGCAGCGCCTCGCCGCCTGCCTTGCGGATTTCCTCGACAACGGAAAGAGCGGCGTCCGAATGTCCCGATCCGGCGCGATCGGTGCCGAGGTCGTTGACCAGGACTTTCGCCCCACGCCTGGCCAGCTCGAGCGCGTAGGCACGGCCAAGGCCATGTCCGGCGCCGGTGACGATGGCAACCTGGCCGGCGAACGAGATCACATCCTGCATTTTCGAGGAAATGGCAGGTTGCGCCGGGCGCTTCAATCGCCAGTTTGAGGCAGGCCGTATTTGCGGGACTCTCAAACCTTGCCCCCGCGCCTGTCCGGGGCCATAGGCGCTCTGAAACGAATCTGCGCCGTTAAGCGAAAGGCCCTGCGATGAAAGTCCGCGTCCACGTCAGCCTCAAGCCTGGTGTCCTCGACCCGCAGGGGCGGGCGATCCACCACTCGCTCGAAGGCCTGGGCTTCTCCGGCGTCAATGACGTGCGTGCCGGCCGTCTCTTCGAACTGGACGTTGCGGATTCGGTCAGCGACGAAGCGCTGGACGACATGTGCCGCAAGCTTCTCGCCAACATGGTGATCGAGAACTACCGCATCGAGAAGGTCGCCTGATGGCTTTTCGCTCCGCCGTCGTCACGTTCCCGGGCTCCAACTGCGACCGCGACCTGGCGGTGGCGCTGGAAAAGATTTCGGGCACCGAGTGTATCCGCGTCTGGCACGGTGATGCCGAGCTTCCGGACAATCTCGATTTCATCGGGCTGCCCGGCGGCTTCTCCTACGGGGACTACTTGCGCTGCGGCGCGATCGCCTCGCGCTCGCCGGTCATGCAGGCCGTGGTCGCGGCGGCGGGTCGCGGCGTGCCGGTGTTCGGCGTGTGCAACGGCTTCCAGGTCCTGACCGAAAGCGGCCTGCTGCCGGGCGCGCTGCTGCGCAACTCGGGCATCCGCTTCGTCTGTCGCGACGTTTCGCTCAAGGTGGAGAACGCGCAGTCGCTGTTCACCTCGGGATACGAAACCGGCCAGCACATCCGCGTGCCGGTGGCGCACCACGACGGCAACTATCATGCCGACGAGGAAACGCTGGATCGCCTCGAAGGGGAAGGCCGCGTGGCCTTCCGCTATGCCGAAAACGTCAACGGCTCGGCCCGCCAGATCGCGGGCGTGCTGAACGCGGCCGGCAATGTGCTCGGCATGATGCCGCACCCCGAACGCGCCATCGAGAATACCCATGGCGGCACCGACGGCCGCGCGCTGTTCGAAAGCGCCATTCGCGGAATGGTCGGCGCCTTAGGCTCTCCATCGGCCTGAGGCTCTTCATCGGATAGACGGGGCATGGCAGACCATGGCCCCGTCATCCTCTCCGGCGTCAGGCTTTGCCCTTGCCGCCGACGCCTTTCAGATATTCTTCCATGCCACGGATATAGTCGGGGTTGAGCATCAGCGCGCTGTTGGCCATCCGCTCGACATGGCGGGCGCTGTCGCGGCCGACTTCGGCGCAGAGTTCGATGGCGACTTTGGCGGCGCCCATTTGCTCGGGGTTCTGCCGGGCTAGGTGTCGGCAGAAGTCCATGACGTCCGTCTCGAAAGTTTCATCTTCATAGACCTGATGGACCAGGCCCATGGTTAGCGCCATGTCCGCGGGCGCGGGCTTGTTCGCCATGATCAGCCAGCGCGCCCAGTGTGGGCCGCAGATGCGGGTGAGCCGCGAGACACCTCCCGAGGCGGGCAGCACGCCGAACAGACCTTCCGGAAAGGCATAAGCGGCACTTTTCGCGGCCAGGCGGAAATCGCAGGAGAGGCTCATCTCCAATCCTCCGCCCACGCACATCGCGTGGTGGGCGACGACGAAGGGCTTCTCGATGTGCTCGATCTCGTCCCACAGCTGCTGCATGTTGTTGAGGTTGAGCCGGTGGTTCTCGCGAATGGCCCGCGCGCTGCCGCCGGTTGAGGTGGGCGAGACGATGTTCTGGTTGCCGCCCCGCAAATCCGCGCCGGAGCTGAAATAGCGGCCCGCCGAACGGATCAGCATGACCTTCAGTTCGGGCGTTTCGCGAAAGTGCAGTACGGCCTGGGTCAGCAGGTCCATCATCTGGCGGCTGATCGCATTGAGCTTGTCGGGCCGGTTGAGCGTGGCGACAAGAATGCCGTCCACTTCTTCGGTCAGCAGGTGCGGGGCTTCTTCCGTCATCTTCATACCCTCAGTTGCGCGATCGCGGCAGGCCGAGGCCCTTTTCGGCGATCATCGAACGGTGGACCTGGCTGGTGCCCCCATAGATGGTCGTGCCGTGGGCATGGCGATAGGCGAGATTGAGCGCATTGGCCGCTCCCTTGCGCTTGGACAGCGAATAGGGCGCGGTCAGGTCGAGCAAGTCGCGCGAATCCGTGATGAAAAGTTCGGAAGAGAACATCTTCGCCATCGGCCCGTAAGCACCGTTGCCCTTGCCATGGACCTGCGTCCAGTTGGCGCGGTAGGCGATGAGTTCCGAGGCGAGCACATGGGCATATGTGCGGGCAAGCCGCGCCTGAGCCTTCGGCGTCTCGATCAGCTTGCCGCCGCCTGCCACCGGAATTTCCCCGCAGAGTTCGACGGCGTTCTCCAACATCGCGCGCTGCACTTTCGCGAAGCCGCCGCCGTGTTCCAGTTCGAGGCTGGCCGCCATCGTGCGACCGCCGGCATTGATCTCGCCGAGGCGCCAGGTGTCCGGGATGACGACATTATCGTAGAAGGTGATGTTCGTGCGCTCGTCCATGAAGGTATGGACGGCCTGCACGGTGACACCCTCGGCCTTCAGCGGCACGATGAACATCGTCAGCCCCTTGTGCTTCGGTGCATCGGGATCGGTACGGCAGAGCATCAGCACGTAATCGGTGAGGTTGGCGCCGCTCGTCCACATCTTGGTGCCGTCGATCCTCCAGGAGCCGTCCTCAAGCTGCGTCGCCTTGCACTGCGCGGCGAAGACGTCGGAGCCGCAGCCCGGTTCCGAATAGCCCAGCGAACAGATCGCATCGCCGGCCATGACCTTGGACAGCACGTCGCGCTTCAGTTCCTCGGTACCGAAGCGGTACATGATGAGTGCCACCATCTGGGCGACGTTGGCGACAGGGTTGTTCCAGTGCTCTTCCTCGAAAGCGTCTCGCGCGCCGGTGACGGCGTAGGGACTGAGGCCGCGCCCGCCGACATCCTTGGGAAGCTGAAGATAGGCGAGGTTCGCTGCGACGAGCTGCTTGTGGATCGTCGGGTTGTGGCCTTCCCAGGAGAAGTGGAATTTCTCGCGCTGTTCGTCCGTTACGTTCGCGGCGAAGAAGTCATGGATTTCCTGCTGGATCGCGCGGGCATCCTCGCCCAGGTCGAACTCGACCGGCACCTCGCCCACATCGGGAAGGCTGGCCGTTTCGCCTGCGTAGAGCCGGCGACCGGCTTCGGCCAGCCAGTCCTCGGGATCGCCCGCTACCAGCGGCCAGGCCTTGGCGCGCAAGTTATAGAGGTGGACGTCGTGCTCGGTGGTGAGGCCGATGCCGCCGAAGGTCTGCACCGCGTGACGCACCGTGCGCCCCGCTGCGCCTGAGGCATACCATGCCGCCAGCGACACTTGCGCCCCGGCTGCGGGCTCCGCATCGGCAATCGAGCGCATGGCCTTCCACGCCAGGAACTTGGCCGAATCGATCTCGCAGATGAGGTCAGCCATGGGGTGCGACAGGGCCTGGAACGTACCGATGAACACGCCGAAGGCCTTGCGCTCGCCCGCATAGTCCGCCGCCATCGTCAGCGCGGCGCGGGCAAGGCCGGACAGCGCCAGCGCCATCAGCAGCTTCCATTCCTCGATCCCGGCGGCAAAAGCGGCCAGTGCTTCTTCTCCACTGCCGAGGACGGTGGCGGGAAGCGCTGCCAGATCGAGTTCGGCGATCGCGGTCGTGGCGAGACTGGGCTCGGCGTGGCGGGCTTCCGCCGGAACGGCGACCAGCACGATATCGTCACCCCGGCGCGCGATCACCGCATCTGCGATCAGACCGCCAGCAACCCATTGCCGGGGAAGTTCCGCGATATCGCGCATGGCGATCGTCACCACCGCTTCGCCGCCGATGGCGCCTGCGAGAAGATCCTCGGCCCCTCCGAGCAGACCAAGCAGGCGCGTGGCCACGAGGGCCTCCGCGAGGGGACCGGAGGCAAGCGTGCGGCCGGCCTCCTCCATCAGCACGCCCGCATCGAACAGGCCCAGGCCCATGCCCTCGGCTTCCTCCGGAACGCGCATGGCAAAGGCGCCGAGTTCTGCCAGTCCCGACCAGAGCGCGGCATCGAAGCCGTTGGCATCCAGGGCTTTCCTGACGCGCGCGGGGCTGGAATGCTCGTCGAGGAAGCGCGCGAATGTGTCGCGCATCATCGACTGTTCGTCGGTAAGATCGAAGTTCATTGTTCAGGCTTCCCCGCGCGTCTTAATCTTGGCGTTTTCCGGTCCTGATCATACCTCGCGATGCCGTTCAATCGTGGCGGTCACGCAATCGCGGGCGCGATAGCTTGGCGTCGCTTTCCCGGTCGTCGCCTTCGTGCTGGCGGGCCGGGGCGCGGAGGCATAGTCTTGTGCGACAGGGCATCGAATAAGATGCGCCGCCGGACCTCGTCCCGTCAGAGTGGGGCCGGCGCTCGTGGGAGAGTGGCTATGCAGATGAACGACATGGTTCTGATCAGCGTCGACGATCATATCAGCGAGCCGCCCGACCTGTTCGACAAGCATCTCTCGGGCGCGGCCCTGGAAAGCGCGCCGAAACTGATCCAGGACGCGAACGGCAAGGATCTGTGGGTCTACCAGGGCATGGAGTTCCCATCGGTGGGCCTCAACGCCGTAGTCGGCCGGCCCTTCGAGGAATACGGCATGGAGCCGACCTCGCTCGATCAGCTCCGCCCCGGTTGCTACGACGTGCACGAACGCGTGAAGGACATGGACGTCAACGGCATCGCCGCCTCATTGAACTTCGGCTCGGTGTTCGACTTCGCAGGCGGACGCCTTCATCGCGTGCCCGATCGCGAACTCGCGAAGGTCCACATGAGCGCCTACAACGACTGGCACATAGACGAATGGTGCGGCGCCTATCCGGGGCGCTTCATTCCTTGCGCGATCGTTCCCACCTGGGACATGGACGCGACCGTGGCCGAACTGACGCGCGTGTCCGAAAAAGGCTGCCACACGGTCTCGATCAGCGAAAATCCGACGTGCCAGGGGCTGCCTTCGATCCACAATTCCTATTGGGATCCGTTCTACAAGGCGATCAACGATCTCGACATGACGATCTGTCTGCATATCGGCGGCGGCAATCCGGCGCCGCATGCCTCGATGGAAACGCCGATCGAGGCATGGATATCGACCATGCCGATGTCGATCGCCTATGCCGCTTCGGACTGGCTTCAGCTTGAGGCGCTGCACCAGTATCCCGACATGCGCATTGCGCTTTCGGAAGGCTCGATCGGTTGGGTGCCCTATTTCACCGAGCGCGCGGACTTTTCGAACTGGCGGCACAAGGCTTGGACGAACTCGCGGTTCCAGAAGATGAAGCCGAGCGAAATGTTCAGGCGGCATTTCCTCAACTGTTTCATCGACGATGCCTTCGGTCTGCAGAACATCCGCTTCATCGGTGAAGACAACATCGCCTACGAATGCGATTATCCGCATTCCGATACGCTCTGGCCGGAAGTTCCGGAACACCTCTGGCCCTCGATCAACCACCTGACCGAGGAGCAGATCGACAAGATCACGCACGGTAACGCAATGCGCTGGTTCCGCTTCGACCCGTTCCGGCACTTCACGAGAGAGCAGCTGACGGTGGGGGCCTTGCGCGAGAAGGCCAGGGCTGCCGGCGTCGATACCAGGCCGAAGTCTTCGGCGGGTGAGCGTCCGGTCGATCACGGAGAGACCCGGCCAGTGACCTCGGGAGACATCATGAAGATGTTCATGCGCCATGAAGACGGCGATCGTGCAGCGCGGATGCAGAAGCAGGGGGCCTGACCCGGCAAGGGGGAGGGGGCTGGCCTTGCCGGGAAAAATCCCGGAAGAGCGGGATATCAGTGGTGGAAGCGGAACTGCTGCGGCGTCATTCCGGTCCAGCGCTTGAATGCGCGCCCGAAGCTGGTCTGCTCGCCGTAGCCGAGCCGGTCCGCGATTTCGTCGAGAGACAGGCGGCGGTCTGCCAGATGGGCACGGGCCAGGGCTTCCCGTTGCTTCTCCACCATTGCCGAGAACCGCATGCTTTCGCCGGCAAGCCGGGACTGGAGGGTGCGCACGGACATCCCCGTCTTCTCGGCGCAGCGTTCGATCGAGCAGCCGCCGGAAGCCAGCGAACCGCGAATATAGCTCTCCACCCGTTCGACGAGCGACGGGCTATGCGCCGATTTCACCCGCTGGAGATAGGAGCCGAGCAATTTGTAGAGCAGCCGGTTGGCACTCGGCACGGGCTGTTCCAGCGCCCGGACCGGGAAGGCCACCGAATTGCGGCTTGCCTGGCGGATCACCTTGCAGCCCAGCATGTTCTCGATTTCGGGCAGGTCGCTTTTGCGGGGGTCGGCTGAAAGACTGATCCAGCTCGGCTTGAAGGCTGGGCCACCGATCGCCTGGAGCAGCTTGAGGTTGAGCATGGCGGCCTGGTAGTTCGCCTGGTCGTTCACACCCATGTCGGCATTGACCAGCCAGGTCAGTTCGGCGGTGTCGCGCCCTTCGATCAGCAGCACCTCGCTGTCGGGCGCATGGACGACGGGCAGGAAATCGATCAGGCAGCGGATTCCGGCCCGAACCGTCGGCGCCGAGCGGCAGAGCGCGGTCACGCAGCCGAAGACTTCCGGATCCTGCATCGAGCCGAAGCGAAGGCCGAACAGCGGGTCGTCGAAGATCGTGCTGCAATACTCGAAAGTGTCCGCCACTTGCTGCGGGGCCACAAGGCTTTCGGGATCGACGAGGACATGGGCGTCCATTCCATGGCGTTCGACGATGCCGCGCGCATCGCGGCCATGGCTGCGCGCCATTTTCGCGAGACCGGCGAAGTTGGCGGCGCGCACCTGTCCGCCCACCGGCGCGACGTCGAGCGGTCCGTCGAGGCTGAAGAAGCTGTCCTGGTGTGAGTCCATATCCGGTCCCGATCCTCTTCCCCGCGACGTTTTCGCCTCGGCGCCCGGCATCCAATATCGAGAGCACCGCGCCTAATGCCAATACCCCTCCACTTGCCTGTGGCAGCACTCGGACGAGCCGGGGATTGCAGTGCGGCGAACGGATCGAAAAGCGCAAAAGGGGGGAGAGCGTCATGAAGACGATGGCCGACCACAAGAAGGTCGCCGAGGAGCACGTCCTTTACGAAAAGGACAAGGCAACCAGGATTGCCACGATCACGCTCAGTCGGCCGGAAAAGCACAATACCGCGACCATCGGCATGCGGGCGCGCTTCGGCGAACTCGTGTTCAGGGCAAATATCGACGACGACGTGAAAGTGCTGGTGATCCGCGGTGAGGGCGACAACCTGGGCAGCGGAGGCGATCTGGACGAACATGGCGATCTCTACCTCAACCCCGCGCCGGGGGACGGTTTCCTCACCGACCTGGAGATCGAGGGTACGGATGTGAAGTATCCTCCGCCGGGGTCGTTCCGCTATCTTCACGGGCTGACGGACTATTATGCCAAGGCCCGATCGGGAAACCGGCCGCTTCAGGAATTCAAGAAGATCTCGATCGTCGAGGCAAAGGGCTATTGTTACGGCTGGCATTTCTACCAATGCGCCGATGCCGATATCATCGTCTCCTCCGAAGACGCCTTGTTCGGGCATCCTTCGTTTCGCTATGCCGGCTGGGGGCCGCGCATGTGGCAGTGGCTGGAAATGGTAGGCCTGCGCCGCTTCTCCGAGATGCTCTTCACCGGGCGTCCGTTCACGGCGGAAGAGATGCAAGGCTGCAACTTCGTCAACTCGGTGGTCGCGCGCGACAGGCTGGAAGCGGAAACGGCCAAGTACGCCCATGCCTGCTCGATCACCCGCCCCACCGACGTTGTCGTTGCGCAGAAGACCTTCATCGAGGCCTACAAGCAGTATCGCGGCGAATACATGGGCAGCCTGCTCACCGGCTGGCTGGAAGGCATGCTGCCGCTGATGAAGGACGACGGTGCTTCGGATGTGAACCTCGGCAAGGATTCCACCTTCCGGCAGGGGATCAGCAACGTGGTGAAGGCGCACGATGCCAACTACCCGCCGGAATGGCGCCTTTCGAAGAAAGGGCGAAGCGCCACCGGCAACTGATCGAGCCCGCGCGGTGCCGTTTGCACTGGCAATGATTTCGCGCCGGAGCGATATCTGCATGGAGTGCAGATCGCCGTGCACGATAAGCGGAAATGATCGCGCGGGTCGGTGGTAATTTGTTTGAGGCTCACAGACCGGTCGCAACCGGCGGGGCACGGGCCGGGCTAGACCCGGCGCTCATACCCGGGGAGAGGGTGATGGCTGAAACCTTGTTCGCGCTCGACAGGCGCAATTTCCGTGATTGCCAGCAGGTGTTCAGAGGCGATCGTCAGCAGGAATACTATCGCGGCGAGTTCTGGGTGGAAGATGCACCCAACGTCGATGTCCGGTCGGAGCGCAAGGCGGTTGGCGCCATGTCGATCATCCGGCAGCGCTCGGCGAGCAATCTGTTCTTTCGTCGCTCTCGCCGGCATATCCGCGAGGACGCTACCGATCTTTCCATCATCTGGTTCGTACGGCGCGGCGTGCTTGCCTTTTCGAACCAGTTTGGCGGCAAGGTGGCGCGGCCGGGCGATCTCATGGTCACGCGTTCGATGTCGCCCTTCCTGATCGAGTGCAGGACCGACGGGGACGAGGTTCATGAAAGCCTCCATGTCACGGTCCCCACCCATGTGCTGCGCTCGCACATCGCGCAGGACATGGACGCGGGGCTGCACATTACGGGCGGCAGGCCCGAACTCGGCCCCGAATTCGGCCCCGAACTTGGCCCCGAACTTGGCCCCGAACTTGGCATCGCCGAGCGCATGTTGAGCGAGGTCTTCTCGGATGACGGGCGGTTGGGCGATCCCTCCGCGCGCCTGCTGGTGGATACGGCGATCGCCCTTGTCGCCAATGCCCTGCGCTCGCGGGAGGAACGGCGGCCTTGTCGGCAGTCGATCGCCGATCGCCGGCTGGAGGAAGTGCTTCGCTTTATCGAGGTGCACCTGTCGGATCCGCAGCTCTCCACGGCGATGGTGGCCAGGGGCTGCGGCATTTCGCCGCGCTATCTGTCGTTTCTGCTGCGGCTTCGCGAAACCTCCTTCTCCGAGCTGGTGTGGGACCAGCGGCTGGAAAAGGCCAGGGACTGGCTTGGCAGGACCGACCCGCGCGACATCTCGATCAGCGAGATCGCCTATGGCGTGGGCTTCAAGAGTCCCGCGCATTTCAGCCGCATGTTCAAGCGGGTGTTCGGGGCGAATCCTCGGGATTACCGGGGCGATTGCGGGGCGGAGCCTGCGGCCTGCGATGGTCAGGGCGCGGTGGACGAGGCTTTCGTGGAACTCTCCCGCGCAACCCTGCTCCTTCAGTAGGGCCGCCATCGGATGGTCACGACGCGGAGGCGATGTCTGCGCGGTGGCCTTGCGCCGCGCTGCGTGACTGACCGAAGCTACCACAAGGCCGACGCCGTCGGCGGAACCGGAGAGAGACATGGGCAAGTTCAAGCTGATCGCCCTGACCACCCCCAAGCCGGGGCGGGAGGACGATTATCATCATTGGTACGACAACACCCATCTGCCGGAACTGGTGAACACTTTCGGCATGAACGGTGCCCAGCGCTATGAACTCGTCGCCAGGCTGGTGGGTGACGACAGCAATCCCTACCTCGCCATCTACGACATCGAAACGGACGATCCGATGGCGCTGCTGGGGGCGATCGGCAAGGCGACCGCTGCGGGCGAACTGACTCCAAGCGACGCGCAGGACATGGCCACCTGCTACACCGCGCTTTTCACCGAGCGCGGCGATCGGGTGGTTCCGGCCGGGTAGTCGTAGCCAGCCGGCGGTTCACCTCAGACGCCGCTTCATCCGCCCCTAGCGGCCGATGAAGCGGGGCGGCCGCTTCTCCCGCAGAGCGGCGATGCCTTCCAGATGATCGGCGCTGCGGACGGAAACGCTTTCATAGGCAATCCCGGCGTCCATCAGGGCCGTGGCAAGGCGCTTCAGTTCTAGGTTGGTCAAGACCTTGGTGGCCCGGATCGCCACCATCGCGCCGGAAAGCAGTTTCTCGCAGAACGCATCCACGCGGGCATCGAGGTCTTCGGCCGAAACGCAATGGTTCACCAGGCCGATCTCGGCCGCCTTCTCGGCGGTGAGGAGTTCTCCCGTGAGCAGATATTCCTTCGCGCGGGTAAGGCCGATGCGTTGCGCCCAGATAACCGCTCCGCCATCTCCGGCAACGAGGCCGAGACCGACATGGGGATCGCCGATCTTCGCCCCCTTCGCGGCGAAGATCACGTCGCAAAGCAGGGCTAGCGTTGCGCCCAGGCCGACCGCGTGCCCATTCATGCGGCAGATCACCGGCTTGTCGATGTCGAGCAGGGTGGCGACGATCCGCTTGGCGATCCGGGCTTCATGATCGAACAGATGCGGGTTGCGGGCATTGTGCTCTATGTGGTCCAGATCGCCGCCTGCCGAGAACGCGCGACCTGCGCCGGTCAGCACGATCACGTCGGATTCCGGATCGCCTTGAGCGAACCATAGCGCCTCCACAAGGTCGTCATGAAGCTGGAGGTTCACGGCGTTCATCGCGTCAGGACGGTTCAGAGTGATCCGCAGCAAGCGTCCTTCCCGCGCCATGGCGATGGTGTCGAGGTTCGGCAGCGGCGATGTGTCGCTCATTTTCGGCAATCTCCCGGTAATTTAGCCAGTCATAATCGGCGCGGGGCGCGGAGGGCAGGGGCCAATCGCCAAAGGGATAACCATTCGCCGGGGCGAAACCTTGTGTCCGGCGGGGCTTGGCCGGGCCGAACGCCTTGCCAACCTTTCACAAGTCCGTTCTACCTTGCTGAACGCCTGAATGGCGGGGTCATCGAAATCCCGGCGAAACCCGGGGGGATTGGTTCCGCGCGAAAGGGCAGGGGAGAGATAGCATGACAATGGCGCGGTTCGACGAGAGCTTCGACTGGGTGGTCGTCGGCAGCGGCGCGGGTTCGATGGCTTCGGCGCTGCTGATGAAGCAGGCGGGCAAGTCCGTGCTCATTCTGGAAAAGTCCCCCTGGGTCGGCGGCACCACGGCGAAGTCGGGCGGCGTCATGTGGATTCCCAATAACCGTTTCATGGACCCCGGCGAGGACAGTTTCGAGAAGGCTTGCGAATACCTTGATGCGGTGGTGCCCGATGGCGCGGACAGCCCCGGCACCAGTCCCGAACGTCGCCGGGCCTATGCGCGAGAGGCGCCGAAGATGCTGGACTTCATCGTCTCGCAAGGCGTGGAGATGGAGCGCGGCTCCCGGTACTGGCCCGACTATTACGACGAGCTTCCCGGAGGCGTGAAGACGAGCCGCACGGTGACGGCGGTGCCCTTCGACAAGAACCTGCTGGGCAAGGCCTGGGCCGGAAAATTGCGGCAGGGCTTCGCGGAAGTCCCGGTGCGGCTGGACGATGGGATGAAGCTGCCTTTTGCCAAGCATTCCTGGGCGATCAAGAAGCTGCTGCTCAAGACGGCGGTGAAGATCGTCGCCGGTAAGCTGACCGGCAAGCACTGGGTCACGGCGGGGGCGGCACTTCAGGGGCGGATGCTGAAGGCCGTGATGGACCGACAGGCCGCCGAGATCCGGACGGACAGTCCCGTTACCGCCACCATCGTCGAGAACGGCCGCGCCATGGGCGTGGAAACCGTCAGGGACGGCAAGCCCTGGCGTGTCGAAGCGCGGCTTGGTGTGCTGATGAATGCAGGCGGCTTCTCGCAGAACCAGGCGATGCGGGACAGGTACATGCCTGGCACGCGCGCCGCATGGTCTAACGGAATCGAAAGCGATACCGGCGACATGCATGTGGAGCTGGAACGCCACGGCGCGGTGCTGGCGCAGATGGACCAGATGGTCGGCTTCCAGATGTCCGAGGCGCCGGGTTGGGACACCGACTACGTCAAGCCGGGCACGCAGAGCACCACCGGCAAGCCCCACGCGATCCAGGTCGACCAGACGGGCGTCCGCTACATGAACGAGGGTGGCTCTTACGAAGAGTTCTGCGAGAACATGTTGCAACGCAACCGCACGGTTCCCGCGATCCCCAGCTGGGCGATCATGGACCAGCAGTACATGGACGAATATGCCGTGGCCGGCAAAGGCATGGCGAAGAAGAACATGAGCCGCTGGCTGGCCTCGGGCTGGATGCGCAAGGCGGATAGCGTGCAGGAGCTTGCAAGGCAGATTTCCGTTCCCGAGCCAGCGCTGGCAGCGACGATAGAACGCTGGAACGGCTTCGTGCGGGGCGGCCGCGACGAGGACTTCCATCGCGGGGAACGTGCCTATGACAACTGGCTGGGTGATCCCTTCTACAAGGATGGTCCGAACGCCTGCATGGGAACGATCGAGAAGGGGCCGTTCTATGCGATTCCCATCGTGCCCGGCGATGTCGGCACATATGGCGGGGTAGTCTGCGACAGCGATTCCCGCGTCCTCACGGCGGACGGTTCGCCGATCGAGGGGCTCTATGCCTGCGGGGTCAGCACGGCGTCGCCGATGGGGCGGGTCTATCCGGGGGCAGGTGCCAGCGTGGGGCCGTCGATGACGTTCGGTTGGCTGGCCGCCAGGCATGCGGCCGGATTGGGCAATCAGGTCTGAGCCGCCAGAAGCCGAACGGTCGCCGCTCAGAGCAGGTTGACGCCGATCTTGCCGAAGAAGCGACCGCTGGCGAGATGTCGATAGGCATCCGCCAGACGATCGAGATCGTAAACGACGTCCACGACCGGGCGGATGCGATGTCGCACGATGAACGCCGTCATCGCTTCGTGTTGCTCGCGATTTCCGACGCTGATCGGGGCCAGCTTCACATCCGGTGAGCCGTGCGTCCAGCTGAATTCGGAACCGAGCATGCCGATGCCGGACAACTGCCCGCCTTCCGTGAGCAGCGCGGCATTGTCGTCGAACTGGCTTGCGCCGACCGTGTCGATCACGTTGGCGATCGGCCGATCGCCCAGGGCCTTGCGTAGTTCTCCAGCCCAGTCGGGCGTCGTGCGGTAATTGATGCAGAGGTCGGCGCCCAGCGAGTGGGCCCGCGCCAGCTTGGCATCGGAGGAAGACGTCACCGCCACTTTCGCGCCCATGGCCTTGGCCAGCTGAAGGGCCGCGATGGCCACGCCGCCGGTGCCGTGCGCCAGTATCCAGTCCTCGGCCCCGGTCGGCCGGAAGGCGGTGAGCGCCGACCATGCGGTGAGGCCCGCGCATGGCAGCGTCGCGCCTTCCAGGTCGCTCAGTTCATCCGGAAGCAGCGCCAGGCTTTCGGCATCGCAGACGATGAACTGGCGCGCCACGCCGTCGATAGGGCCGCCCAACATGCGCGGATCGGGTTTCGCGCCGCTCAGCCAGAACGGCGCGAAGATCGGCGTCACCCGTGCTCCCTCTGCCACGCGCACGACACCAGGCCCCACGGCGACGACTTCACCCGCCGCGCAGGAGAGCGGCACGACGTCCGGCTCCTTTCCCAGGCCGGGAATTAGGCCGAGGGCGACGATGATGTCGCGGTAGTTGAGCGACGCCGCCGTCAATTGCACGAGCGCCTCGCCGGGCCCGGGTTGGGGAACAGGGACTTTGCCGATGGCGATAGTGTCGATGCCGTGACCCGTGCGGATCGTTGCCTGCTTCATGTAGCTCATGGCTGTCTCCTGTTTCGGAAAATTCTATCGCCTTGCCACGGGCTTCGCACCCATGGCCCGGCTCGCCGGGGCGATGGCTTTGCCTCCATAGGCGAGCGGGCGTGACTGTCGCGCCAAAGCGGGGAGCCATGTGTTTCGGCGCGCAACCGGCGCTGCTAGGCCGGTGTCGAGAATAGCCGCGCAAGTCCGGGACCAGAACCATGGAGAAAGGCCGCCCATGACCGCCCCCTCGATCGTCTTCGGTCCCCGGCTTGACGAAGAGCCCGGGCAAGGCGCGCAGACCATCGCCGGCTATCTGCGCGAAGTCGTGGCACGATACGGCCCGCGCGAGGCGGTGGTGCTGCGGCAGGGCGCGTGCCGGATCTCCTGGAGTTACGACGATCTGATGGAACGCGCGATGGCCGTCGCCCGCGCGCTCGTGGGCTGTGGAACGGCCAAAGGCGAACGCGTCGGCATATTGATGACCAATCGGCCGGAGTTTCTTTCCAGCCTGTTCGGCACGGCCCTCGCAGGCGGCGTGCCCGTTGCGCTCAGCACTTTCTCGACGCCATCGGAGCTGGATCATCTGCTGGGCGCCTCGCAGGTCTCCACGTTGCTGTTCGAGCGGCAGGTGCTCAAGAAGGATTTCGGCGCCATGCTCGCCGAAATCGATCCGGCGATCGTGCAAGGACGCGCCGGTTCCCTTGCGTCCAGGCATTTTCCCTATCTCAGAGGACTGGTCTCGCTTGGCGATGTTACCGACCGGGACGCGCAACCCGCAGGCGAGGAGAGCGGCGCGGTGGAGACATGGGAAAGGTTTCTCTCCCGCGGTTCGGCCATCCCACCGGAACTGGTACTGGCGCGGAGTGAGGGCATCCATCCGGCGGATAGCGGTGGCATCTTCTTCTCGTCAGGCACCACCAGTCTGCCCAAGGGCATCGTCCATTCGCAGCGCGCCATCGCCGTGCAGTGGTGGCGCTGGCCGCGTCTTTTCGCCATGCATGAGCCGGTGCGCAGCTGGACCGGGAACGGGTTCTTCTGGTCGGGCAACGTTTCCATGGTCGTGGGCGCGGCTTTCTCGACGGGCGGGGCCGTGATCCTGCAACGCCTGTTCGATGCGGACGAGGCGCTGGACCTGATCGAACGGGAACGCGTCACTTTTCTCAACGGGCGGCCGCATCAATGGGCGCGGCTCCAGGCTTCCGGGCGGTGGTCGGGGGCCGACCTTTCCAGCGTGAGGTATGTGCCGCGCGGAGAACTGGTCCGGCAGCATCCCAGCGTTGCGACAGATTGGGAAGTGCCGATGTCCTATGGTTGTACGGAGACCATGACGATCTGCACGTCCTTCGTCGCGGATGATCCGCAAGGCGGTTTCGAAGGATCGTTCGGAGCGCCTTTGCCGGGGAACGTCCTAAAGATCGTCGAGCCGATATCGCGGCGCGTGGTGCCGGTCGGAACGGTCGGGGAGATGTGCATCAAGGGGCCGACGCTGATGTCGGGCTACCTGGGCAAGGGGCCGGAGGAATGCTTCGACGAGGAGGGTTTCTTCCGTACGGGCGATGCCGGCCGGGTCGATGCGGAAGGGCGCTTCTTCTGGGAGGGGCGCATGACCGAGATGATCAAGACCGGCGGTGCCAACGTCGCTCCGGTCGAGGTGGATGAGGTCATCGCCCGAATTCCGGGGGTGAAGCGCACGCAGACGGTGGGCGTGCCGGACGATCTGCTGGGAGAGATGGTGGTCGCCTGCATCGTCCCGATCGATGGGGCAAAGCTTGACGAGGCCACCGTGGTCGCACGCTGCAAGGCAGAGATCGCCAGTTTCAAGATTCCTCGCCGGGTGCTGTTCTTTCGCGAGGAGGACTACGCCGTGACCGGCAACGAAAAGGTGAAGTCAAGCGAAGTTCGCGCTCTGGCAGTGGCCCGGCTGGCTGCGGATACCGCCGAGGCGGTCCGCCCTCCTCTTGCGTGAAGGTGGCCTTGGGGTACTGAACTTGAGTTCAGCCCGCACTGTACGCATGCGCGGGAGAGGCTGTTCGAGAGAGGACACATGAGCCAGACACTGGAGAACCGAGCATCCCCGGATGCCAAGACGCAGCTCGACATCTATCGCCGGATGATCCGGATCGAACGGAATGACGACGCCACCCGCACGCAGATCCGCCGAGGCCGCATCACCGCGCCCTATTACTCGGCGCGGGGGCAGGAATGCATTCCCTCATCCATATCGGTGCTGCTGAACGACGACGACAAGATCTGCACGATCTATCGCGGCATTCACGACATGGTGGCCAAGGACATGCCGCTGCGGCCGCTCTGGGCCGAAATCTGCGGCCGCGTTGACGGCACCTGCAAGGGCAAGGGCGGCCCGATGCACCTCACTCACCCGGAAACGGGCGTGATGGTCACCACGGGCATCGTCGGATCGTCGATGCCGATCGCGAACGGCTTCGGGTGGGCGGCCCTGCTCGACGGGACCAAGCAGGTGACGGTCGCCTATTTCGGTGACGGCGCCAGCAACATCGGTGCGTTTCATGAAGCGCTGAACCTGGCTTCGGTGTGGAAGCTGCCGGTGATCTTCGTCTGCCAGAACAACGGCTTCGCCGAGCATACTCGCTACGAGAACGGCACTTCGGTGGACCAGATTTCCAAGCGGGCGATCGGCTACGGAATGCCGGGCTACACGGTGGACGGCAACGACCCGCTGGACGTCTACGCCCACGCCTATGCCGCCATCGAGCGTGCGCGGGCGGGCGAGGGGCCGACCCTGCTGGAATGCAAGACCTTCCGTTTCATGGGCCATGTCTTCGGAGACAACGACGGCTACATGACCAAGGAAGAGAAGGCGGCAGCCATGGCGGACGATCCGCTGCCGAAGTTCCGCCAGAAGCTGATCGACGATGGGGTTGCCACCGCTGCCGAACTCGACGCGCTGACCGTCAGGATCGAGGAAGAGGTGAACGATGCCATCGAGTTCGCGATGGCCTGCGAATACCCGTCCGACGACGAACTGCGCCGCGACGTCTTTGCCGAGGAGATTCCGGCATGAGCACCGACACTCTTGATGCACCGGTCGTCGAGACCGTGAAGATGAACGGCCTTCAGGCGATCAACGCTGCACTTATGGAAGCGATGGAGGCCGATCCCAAGGTTCTGGTCCTTGGCGAGGACATCGCGGACAACGAGGGCGGCGGCGTCGTCGGCGTTACGCGCGGGCTCTCGACCAAGTTCGGCACGATGCGCGTGCGCTCCACGCCGATTTCCGAACAGGCGATCATCGGCGCGGCCATCGGCGCGGCCATGGGTGGCTACAAGCCCGTGGCCGAGATCATGCTGATGAACTTCACGACCGTCGCCATGGACATGATCGTCAACCATGCGGCCAAGCTGCGTTTCATGTCGGGCGGGCAGAGCCAGGTACCGATGGTGATCCGCACCCTGACCGGCGCGGGCAATCAGACTGCCGGCCAGCACGCCGACTTCTATGAGGCATGGTTCTGCCACACCGCCGGCATCAAGGTGGTGATCCCCTGGACCCCGGCGGACTTCAAGGGCCTCTACCTTTCGGCCATCCAGGATCCGGATCCGGTGATCATCGTCGAAAGCGGCAAGACCCTGTTCGTGCCGATGGACGTGCCGGTAAACCAGGGCCCGATCCCGCTTGGCAAGGCGAACGTCGTCGCGCCGGGCAGTGACATCACTATCGTGTCCTATGGCCAGATGATGTTCACCGTCATGCAGGCCTATGAGGAACTCACCAAGGCGGGTGTTTCGGTGGAGGTCATCGATCTTCGTACGATCTCGCCGTGGGACAAGGAAACCGTCCTGACTTCGGCCGAGAAGACCGGGCGTCTGCTGGTGGTTCACGAGGCCGGTCGCAACTTCGGACCCGGTGCGGAAATCGCTGCTACCGCGCAGGAGCACCTGTTCGGCAAGCTGAAGGCCCCGGTAGGCCGCCTTGGCGCGCCTTACTGCTCGGTGCCCTTCGCGAAGAAGCTGGAAGACGCCTTCCTCGTGCAGCCGCCGGAGATCATTGCCGAGGCGCAGCGGCTCGTCGCGATGGGTTGAATTCCCGCAGGTTCGGGATCGACCCGAGCCATGCGGTCTTGAAGGCCTCCGTAGCGATACGGAGGCCTTCTTGCGTCATTCACCAGACCATTGCATCGGCCCGCTTTTCGGGGCGAATGTAGATCGAGGTGATCCAGGGGGAGAGGGCCTTCATCCGGCCTTCCAGTTCCTCGATCAGCGTTTCGGCGTCGCCCATCCTCAGGTTGTCGTCGAAATCGGCGCTGATGGCGACGAAGATCGCCTGCGGGCTCGTGTGGATGGTGCGAATGTGGTTCACCGCATCGATGCGCGGGTGCCTATCCAGCATGTCTCGAATGCGGGCGATGAGCACCGGGTCGGCCGCCTCGCCGATCAGGAGTTCCTTGGATTCGCGGGCCAGCAGCACGGCGACGCCCGCCAGGACGCAGCCGATCAGCACCGAGGCGACGCCGTCGATGCGCGGGTCCGCGAAGTGGATCGAGGCCCAGACGCCGACGGCGGCAATCACCAGGCCGATCAGTGCGGCGCTGTCCTCGAAAAGCACGATGAAGCCTGGCGGATCCTTGCTGCGGTGGATCGCCTGCCACCACGTCTGCTCGCCGCGACTGCGATCGAATTCGCGCACGGCGATGGCCCATGAGGCGCCTTCCATCAGGAAGGCAACGCCCAGAACGATATAGTTGAGCGTGGGGTCCGCGATCGCCTGCGGCTGTTGAATGTGGACGAAGCCTTCGTAGATCGACACGCCGGCCCCGATCGCGAAAATCAGGATGGCGACCACGAAAGCCCAGAAATAAAGCTCGCGCCCATAGCCGAAGGGGTGCGTCGGGTCCGGCTTGCGGCTGGCGCGTTTCTGGCCGTAGAGCAGCAGCACCTGATTGCCGCTGTCCACCAGCGAGTGGACGCCTTCGGTAAGCATCGAGGACGAGCCACTGATCCCCGCCGCCACGAACTTGGCGACGGCAATGCCGAGATTGGCGACGAGCGCGCCATAGAGAACGATATTCGCTTTGACGTGGGCGGTTACGCTATTGGGCTCGCTCATCTCGGGACGGCTCCTCGGGGACTTCGAAGAACCCCAACTGTCGCCGCCCCTCCCAGGTTGCGCAAGCCCGGCGCGTTTCAGGCGAGAGCTTCGCGTCCCACGCGCTCGTTCCAGAGATCGGCATTGCCGCAGAGTTGCTGGTTCAGCAGCGCCCTTTTCAGGAACCGGTGGCACGGATGCTCGTCGGTCAAGCCGATGCCGCCGTGAAGCTGGACCATTTCCTCCGTCACGAAACGGAAGGCTTCCGCGGCGAGAACCTTGGCGGCGGCAAGTTCGGTCACGCTTGCATTTTCGTCCCGCACCCGTTTCCACAGCAGGGCCTCGGCCACGACGATGCGCGTCTTCATGTCGGCGGCGCGGTGCTTCAGGGCCTGGAACAGGGCGATGGGGCGATCGAACTGACGGCGGACCTTCATGTATTCGATGGTCATGTCCAGTGCTGCACCGGCCGCTCCGATGCAGTCTGCGGCAAGGGCGAGTTGCGCCTCGCCGGAAAGTCTATCGTGCAGGATCGAGGCGCCGACTGCGTCGGTCAGCATCATGGAGGGCACAAAGCCGTCCAGTTCGACGTCGAAGAGGCGGCGACCGGGATCCCAGACAGGGCGTTCGACGATCGAGACGCCGGGGGCGTCAAGCGGCACAAGCGCATAGCCGCCGGGAAGCTGCGCCACCACGGCAACCGCCATATCCGCTTCGAAGACCCCGGATATCGTGCCTGAAACGGCCCCGTCGGAACCTTGCGTGACCCGGGAGCAGAGCATCGGCAGCGGCGCGTAATCGCCGCCCGCCAACCGCTCCAGCCAGACCGCGCGTTCGGCAAAGTCTGCGGCGGCGGCAAGCGCTTGAAGGCCGAGTTGCGCGGGGATCAGCGGCATCGGTGAAAGCACGCGGCCCATTTCGAGGTGCAGCGTAGTAGAGGCTTCCCGTGTGAGGCCAAGGCCGCCGTCGTCTTCGGGCAGGCGCACCATCAGCCAGCCCATTTCGGCGGCGAGCAGCCAGCTTTCATCGCGCGCGGGCGAAAGCGCGTCGGCTGGAAAAGCCTTCTGCGCGGCGGCGGTGAGTTCGTTGAGTTCGATCACAGCACCCACCCCTTCGGCTCGCGCGGCATGTCCAGCATGCGTTCGGCGATGATGTTGCGCTGCACTTCCTCGCTGCCGCCGGCGATCGTCCAGGCATAGGAGTTCATGAAATCGGCCATCCAGTTGCCGGTATTGAGATCTCCGAAGGTGATCGGCGCCATGTATTGCTCTTCCATGCCGCCCAGCCGCAAACCGAATGCGGAATAGGCCCGCAAGGCGCGGCTATAGGCGTTCTTGACGATGGAGGCGTCTCCGATACGCTCGATGCCGTTTATGCGATTGTCGAGGAACTGGTCGGCTATCGCGCAGACGGCGTCCACTTGCGTGACCAGAGCGCCGAAATCGCGCAGGATTCCGCGATCGTCGTCATGGCCATGGTCGCGGATCAGGCTGGCGACGCGGTGCAGCGCGCCGCGCATCCGGTAGGACAGTTCCATAAGCGTCAGGCCGCGTTCGGAGGCGAGCGTGGCCTGCGCCACGGCCCATCCCTTGCCTTCCTCGCCCACGCGTTCGGAGACGGGGATCTCGACATTATCGAGGAAGATTTCGGCGAATTCCTCATCGCCCTGAATCTGGTGGATCGGCCGGACGGTAACGCCGGGGGTCTTCATGTCCATCAGCAGATAGGTAATGCCTGCCTGCTTCACGCCATCGGACGACGTGCGTGCCAGCAGCAGGCATTTGTCCGCGAACTGGGCCATGGTCGACCAGACCTTCTGGCCGTTGACGACGTAGACGTCGCCCTTCCGTTCGGCCCGCGTCTTGATGGCGGCAAGATCCGATCCCGCTCCCGGCTCGGAGAAGCCCTGGCACCAGGTTTCCCCCTCAAGAATTCTGGGCAGGTAGCGTGCCTTCTGCTCGGCATCGCCGCATTCGTGCAAAGTGGCGAAAGCATGATAGGTGGAGACGAAGGAAAGCAGCAGGCGCGGGCAATCGGCGTGGGCCAGTTCCTCGTAGATCACTTTCTGTTCGGCCAGGCTGCGGCCCCCGCCCGGATAGTCGGCAGGCCAGTGCGGGATCGCATAGCCCGCGCGCACGAGCTTGCCGAACCAGTCCCGCTGGGTGCGGACGAAATCGTCCTGCGTGCGGCTGGCATCGCGCCAGCCGGATGGCGCTTCGGCTTCGAGAAAGGAGCGAACTTCGCCTCGCAGGACTTCGAGATCGGCTTCGTTGGTCATGGCTTAGTCCTTGCCGCCCGGCCGTGGAGGCGTCCAGACGGGGCCAGGTCGCCTCGGCGATATCGGTCCGCCTTCGATCCGAATTAAACGGCGACTTCTATGGTCTCCCCGCTGATCCGCACCTCATACGTGTCGATGGCCATCGTTGCTGGCGGGTTGATCGGCGCGCCGGTTTCCAGGTCGAACCGGGCGCCGTGCACGGGACACGAGATCCAGCCGTTGCGCATCCGTCCGCATTCGAGTGTCTCGTAGGCATGACTGCACAAGTTGCGCACGGCGAAGATGCGATCGAGCGTGTTGCAAATGAGCATGCTGATCCCGTTCACTTCGACCACGATCTTGGTGCCGGGCGGCACGTCTTCGAGTCTGGCGGCGGCAACGAAGGTCTTTTCGGTCATCATCATCCCGGCTTTCTCTGGCGGTCCTGTTTCGCGGGGCTGCGTGCCGCGCGCTCCGGACGCAAGGGCAGGCTGGTCGCGAGCAGGGCCAAGCAAGACGCTGTACCGTGGCGGTCATTTCGCGGGCAAGCCGCCGACGCGATAAGACGCATGAAAACCATGTGCTTCGGGAGACGGGGGTTGGCAGCCGGTAGCAGTGTCCAGGACGGCGAAAGCTTCGATGTGGTGGTAGTGGGATCGGGATCGGCCGGCGCGATGGCCGCGCTACGCTGTGCCGACCTGGGCATGAAGGTGCTGATCGTGGACAAGGCGCACAAATTCGGCGGGACTTCGGCCACGTCGGGCGGGGTCATGTGGATACCCGATCACCGGCTGGAGGGGGACAAGGGTGACAGTCGGGAATCGGCCCTGGAATATCTCGATTCCGTGATTGGAGTGCCGGTGGATCGCCGGCGGCTGGAAGCGTTCGTGGACGAGGCGCCGCGGATGTTGCGCTTTCTCCGGTCCACCGGGGTTCCGGTGATGGCGGCGGCCTGGCCGGACTATTTTCCCGATCGGCCAGGCGCGCGGGCCGATCGTTCGATCATCGTGCCGACTTTCGACGGGCGACGACTGGGCGATGGCCGCTATGCGCTGATGCGAGAGCAATACAACCGCTTCAAGCTGTTCGGCCGCTACGCGATGGACCTGACCGAGACCTTTGCGCTGATGATGCAGTCCCGAGGCTGGCGCGTGGTGGCGGGCAAGATGATCGGCCGGTACTGGGCCGACCGCTCGACGCGCAAGGTATCGCACCGGGACAGGCGCTTTACCCAGGGCGCGGCCCTCATGGGCGCGATGTTCCAGCAACTGTTCATGCGTGATGTCGAACTGCGGCTGGAGACGAAGCTGGAGCGGTTGCAGGTGGATGGGGCCGGAAGCATCGCCGGGGTGGAACTCTCAAACTTCGGTCGCAGATACGAGGTTCAGGCGAGGCGAGGCGTTGTCCTGGCGGCGGGCGGTTTCGAGTGGAACCAGGCCCTGCGGGACCGCTTCTACCCGGTGCCGGGACTGACGCGACACTCCTCCACGCCCGAGGACGGCAATCGCGGGGAGGCGCTGATCGCGGCCGAAGCGATCGGCGCCTCCATCGAGCACACCGCGCAGGGCTGGTGGATCCCGACGATGACCTTGCCGATGAAAGGCGCATCGAATTTCCATGAGATCCACCAGGCTGCCTTCGACGTCGGCCGTCCGTGGAGCGTGGTGGTCAATCGCCTGGGGCGCCGGTTCGTGGACGAGGCCTGCGGGTACGACCAGTTCGGCCAGGCGATGGTCCAGGACCAGTTGACGACCGATGCCAACTGTCCCTGCTGGCTGATCTTCGATGCCAAATTTCGCAGGAAATTCAGCG
Source organism: Novosphingobium sp. ZW T3_23 (assembly GCF_044987305.1). Lineage (NCBI taxonomy): Bacteria > Pseudomonadati > Pseudomonadota > Alphaproteobacteria > Sphingomonadales > Sphingomonadaceae > Novosphingobium > Novosphingobium sp. ZW T3_23. The sequence goes on along the minus strand of NZ_JBJDRF010000015.1, from coordinate 8,804 downwards.
CGGGCGGCCTGATGCCGACGGTCCATACGCCCGAACACAAGGTTCCCTCCGACTGGTGGGATCATTACGTGTTCCGGGCCGATACGATCGAGGAACTTTGCGCCAGGACGCATTTGCCGACCGACACGGTACGCCAGACGATCGCCGCGATGAACGATTATGCCCGCAGCGGCATCGATCCGGAGTTCGGGCGCGGCATGAACCCTTACGACCGGATGTTCGGAGACCCGTCTTCCACTCCCAACCCCAACCTCGGGCCGATCGACAAGCCTCCCTTCTATGCCGTTCCGATCAATAACGGCGATCTTGGCACGAAAGGTGGGCTCAGGTGTGATGAGCGGGCCAGGGTGCTCGACGGGGCGGGGGCGCCGATCGCGGGTCTCTATGCAGCCGGCAACAATGCGGCGACGCCTTTCGGAGACAGCTATCCCGGCGCAGGCGCCACCATCGGACCGGCCATGACCTTCGGTTTCGTTGCAGCCAACGACATTGCCGAACGCGCCGGAAACGCGCGCATCGGTTCGGACCATGAAGACGCAAGGGGCGCGGCATGCACGGTAAAGTAGCGATCGTCAGCGGCGCGGCAGGCGGGATCGGCGAGGCCGTCGTGCGTGCCCTGGGGGCGAAGGGCGTGAAAGTGCTGGGCACCGGCCGTAACGCGGACAAGCTCCGGGCGCTCGAAGAGGGATTGGCGGGGGCCATGGAGTTCGCCTTCATCGCCATCGACGCCACCGCCGACACGGCGCCGCGCGCGATCGTAGAGGCCGCGATCGAGCGGTTCGGGCGCTTGGACGTGCTGGTCAACAACGCCGGTTCCTTCAACTTCGGGCCGGTGGACCAGACGACCGACGTCATGCTCGACGAGGTGCTGGACATTTCCCTCCGCGCGCCGTTCCGGCTCAGCCGAGAGGCATTGGGGACCATGGGTGAGGGCGGATCGATCCTTTTCATCGGCTCGACCTGGGGGCTTTACGGCACACCGGGCGGCGGCGCCTATTCCGCCGTCAAGGCCGGGCAGATCGGCCTGATGCAGACGCTGGCCGCCGAATATGGCCCCCGCGGCATTCGCTCGAACTACATTGCGCCGTCGGTCGTGCGCACCGAGATGACGACCGCGTTCTGGGATCTGGATTTCTTCCGCCGCACCAATCACGAACTCACGCCCCTGCAGCGCGATTGCACGGCGGCGGATATCGGCAACATGGCCGCCTTTCTAGCTTCCGACGATGCGGGCTTCGTGAACGGCCAGACCATCGCGGTGGACGGCGGCATTTCAACCACGCGCTATGTCTCGCCGGTGGCTGTAGGGGCGGTGCGGCAATAAGCCCTTCCTGACCATGGAATCTCTGGCCGCCACGAGGCGCCGGGGCGGTTTTCGCCCGGGCGTTGGTCCTCTGCTTGTGAGCGCCGATCCCGCTCGGTAACGCCGAAGGCCAGCAGCGACGAAGGATGCCATGCAGTTCGAATGGACCGAGGAACAGGATGCGTTCCGGCTCAAGATCCGGGATTTCCTCCATGCGAACCTGCCGCAGGACTGGGAGAAGTTCTCCGAACATGGACCTGCCTCACCCGCACTCACCGCCTTCGCGCGCACATTCTGCGTGAAGCTGGCGGAAGCGGGCCTGCTGTTTCCGCACTGGCCAGCGGAAATGGGCGGCGAAGGGCTAGGCCCGTGGGAGCAGCAGATCCTGTCCGAAGAGATGTGGATTGCCGGAGAGCCGCGCGGCGGTCAGTACATGAACGTCAACTGGATCGGTCCGACGCTGGAAAAGTACGGCACGGACGAGCAGAAGGCCCAATATCTTGAGCCGATCACGCGCGGGGAATCGCTCTGGTGCCAGGGTTTTTCGGAACCCGACGCCGGGTCCGACCTTGCCAGCCTGCGCACCCGCGCGGTGCTGAAGGATGGCCGATACGTCATCAACGGCCAGAAGATCTGGACCTCCTATGCCGGCCTTGCCGACACCTGCTTCCTGCTGACCCGCACCAGCGACGATCGCAAGAAGGGCATCACGATCATCCTCGTGCCCATGGATACGCCGGGCATCACCGTTCGCCAGATACCCTCGCTCATCGGCGAGGGCGACATTCACGAAGTATTCTTCGACGACGTGACGGTGCCCGAAGCAGCGCGTTTCGGAGAGGAAGGCCAGGCCTGGGAAATCGTCGCCTACTCGCTGCGCAACGAACGGCTGGGCATTCCGCGCTTCACGCTCGCCCGTGCCGCGCTGGACCGGGCAGTGGCGATACTTCAGGACCGGGGCGATTTCGCCCGCGAGCATGTTCGCATCGAGGCGGCGCGCTGTGCTGCGCTTTGCGAGGCGGCGGGCACGGCCAACTATGCCGTGGTCCAGAGGCGTGCGGACGGGCTGGCCATCGGCGCCGAGTCCAGTTCCGCCCGCTATGCCACCGTCATGGCGGAACGCGCCGTCTGCGAATTCGTGGTGGAGTTCCTGCCGGAAGCGCTTGCCGGACGGTCGCCCTACCTCAAGATGCACCATCAACGCGGCATCGTTGCGGGAATCGCCGCCGGATCGGCCGAGATCCAGCTCAACATCATCGCCAGCGACGTGCTGGAACTGCCTCGGGAGCCGCGCTGATGCAGCTTGCCCTCAATGAGGACCAGACCCAGGTCCTGGATTTCGTCGAAGCCCTTGCGCGGCCATTCGCTTCCGCGCCGCTGCACGACGCCGGGCTGGCACTGGAGAGTGCGGAACTCGATGCGGCGCTGGTGGAAAACGGCTTCCTCGATGTCATGGCGGTGGAGGAACTCGGCGCGGTAACGGCGGCGCTGGTGGTGGAGAAGCTCGCCCGGCTGCCTTTCGCGGTCGAGGCGGCGGCTTCGGCGCTGGTGCGCCCGTTGGTCGATCCCGAACTGCCGCGCCCGCTTTGCCTGATCGAGGAAGGGCGGACGGCCCAGCCGCTGCGCTTCCTGCGTCCGGGCGCAACAGTGGTCGTGGTGGGGGCGTCGGGCGTGCGCAGCTTCACGGCAGGGAGCGACATGATCGCTCCCGCGCAGGACGATACTCTCTACGCCTATCCGGTGGCCTTCCTCACCGGCTTGCCGGAAGAGCTGGTGCAGCACGATGTCGATCCCGGCGAAGTGCTTCGTGCATGGCGGGTGGCCGTGGCCGCCGAAGCGGCGGGACTGTTGGGTGCGGCGCTGGCGAGCGTCGTTACCTACGTCTCGGAACGCAAGCAGTTCGGGCGCCCGCTCGCTACCTTCCAGGCCATGCGCCACCGTCTTGCCGAGGCGCAGGTGGTGACGAATACCGCGTATTGGCTGGCGATGCGGGCGGCGGCGAGCGGCAGTCACGCCGATGCGGCCATGGCGCTGCTTCACGCGCAGGAGGCGGCCAAGCGCGTCTGCTACGACTATCACCAGTTCCTGGGGGGCATGGGCATGACGCTGGAACATCCGCTGCATTTGTGGACGTACCGCCTCAAGCTGCTGACTTCGGAACTTGGCGGGCGAGGGGCCCAGGGCCTCGCTGCGGCCGACGCGCTTTGGGGTGCTTAACCACACGGCGATGAGGGCACCGTCGCCGCGATATCGCGCATCTGCCCGTCGCGCCTCTGCGGCTGCGCTGTAGAGTTCCCCGGCAATAACAACGGGAAGAGGAAGCCATGGAAGCACGCGATTTCATCGATCTGGGCGGGCAAGTCGCAATCGTGACCGGTGCCGGCCAGAATGCCGGACGTGCCACGGCGCTGGAACTGGCACGTCACAACACGGGCGGCATTGCCGTCAACGACTTCGTTGCCGAACGGGCGGAGGCCGTGGCCGAGGAAGTGCGCGCCCTGGGGGTTCCCGCCCTCGCGGTGCCGTTCGACGTGGGAGACCTCGATGCCATCCGCGCCGCCAATGCCGCCATAAGCGCGCAGTTGGGCCCCGCGACCATTCTGGTGAACAATGCGGGCATGGCCGGCCCCAACGCGTCGATCCGCCCCAGCCAAACCTTCTGGGAAGAAGACCCGGCGAACTGGGAGCGCTACCTGCGCACCAATCTCTACGGCGTCTACAACTGCTGTTACGCCTTCATTCCCAACATGGTCGAGGCGCGCCGGGGGCGCATCGTCACCATCGTCTCCGATTCCGGCCGCATCGGCGAGCCGAAACTAGCCGTCTACGCCTCGGCCAAGGCGGGTGCGCAAGGTTTCGTCCGTTCGATCGCGAAGGAACTCGGGCGCTATAATGCCACCTGCAACGCCGTCTCACTCTCGGCACTCATGCCGGACATGCCCGAAGAGCAGCTCGCCGAGGTCATGCAGAGCGACCATGCCAAGACGATGATGTCGCGCTACACCATTCGCCGCTACGGCAAGTCCAGCGATGTCGCCGGATTGGTGACATTTCTCTGCTCCAATGCGGCGGAATGGATCACGGGGCAGACCTATCCGCTCAATGGCGGTTACGCGCCTTCGATGTGAACCGCTCTAGGGTGTGTGGGGATTCAGCCCAGGCGGGCCTGCGAAGCGCGATTTCCTGCGCTTCGGTGCTCACGGACCGAAAGTCCGCTGCGCTCCAATGCTCGGAAATCACACTTCTCGGCTCCACCTAGACTGAATCCCCACACACCCTAGCACGGGCTCCTGGCCGAGCCCGTGCCGCCATAAAAGGCTACGGAGCGGCGCGAAAAGAGCCAGGCATCGTGTCAGGTGCGACGACCTCGCGCGAACAGGGCGTTCTCATTGATGGCATAGCTCGGATCCGTTGCCCCCTGGCCCAGCAGTCCGCCACCGTCGAAAGGCCGTCGCAGCTTGAAATCGTAAGTGACGACACGCTTGGAAAAGCGCCACTTGCCGTCCGGGCACCGGCGATAATTGTCGATGTAGCGCACCGCCATGAAGTCTTCTTGCCGCCCTCCGTCACGGCCGGGAACGAGGTGCCAGGCCAGGGCATAGACTTCGCCGCCGGCCTCATCCCCGTCGACCGCGATCAGGTGGTTGCAGACGTGGTGGCCGCTGTAGGGCATGTGGGGGAAGGCGCCCGCGATGAATTCGCAGTAATCCGCTGCATTGCCCTCGAAGCTGTCACCATGGGTATCGGTCGCGTCGTCGGTATAGAGGTCGCGCAGCAGTTCGATATCCTGCCGGTCGATCGCGCGTGAATAGAGCAGCACAAGATCGCGGATCGCATCCTTGTCCAGCAGGGCTTGCACGGCGTTCTGGTCGATCATTGTGTTCTCCTGGGGCAGGGCGCCGCCGTCGATCAGAGCAGGGCCCCGCCATCGATCGGATAGACTTGCCCGGTGATGAAGCTTGCTCGTCCGCTTGCGAGGAACGCGACCATCCCGGCCATTTCGTCCGGGACCGCGAACGGACGACCCACGAAGGTGCGGCGCTGGCGCAGCGCCCGATCTTCATCGGAAGGGCCCTGATTGAACAGGCCGGAATCGGGGTGAAAGCGGCTGCCCTTGCTGAAGGCCGCCGGATCGCGCGCGATCGTTGCATAAGGCGCTATGGCATTGACGCGAATGCCGTGCTGGCCAAGCTCCTTGGCGAGCACCACCGTGAAACTGTGGACCGCTCCCTTGGCGGCCGAATAGACCGGCAGCATGTAATCGCCGACCAGTGCCGCGGTGGAGCCCACGTTGACGATGGCTCCCGATCCGCGCGCGATCATTGCGGGCAATACGGCGTAGGTCATGCGCAGGACCGTGCCGAAGTTCAGGTCAATATCGGCCATCCACTTGTCGGGATCGGAATCGGCGAAAAGCCCCTGGTCGACATTGCCGCCGACGTTGTTGACGAGAACGTCGATGCTGCCGATCTGTCCGGCGCGATCACGGATCCTGGCAGGCGATGCGGGATCGAGCATGTCGGCGGCCACGAACTCCGCGCGGCCGGCCCCGCTTGAGAGAGATTCGCGCACGAGCGCTGCGCCCGCCTCTTCGTCGCGGCCGACGAGGACCAGATCGGCGCCCTCCTTCGCGAATTCCAGGGCGATAGCGCGGCCGATGTTGGCCGTGGCACCGGTGACGACCACCAGTTTGCCGGAAAGGTCCAACTCCATCTCGCCGTTCGCCTCACCCAACCGCTATTCCCTTGGGGACTAGGACGGATCGGCGGAACGGGCAAACCGCCGCAGCGATCAGGTTTCCGGTTCGTTGACGTTGCCGTTGGGATCCAGCGGACCGCCTCCGGCGCGAGACAGCACGCAGCGGATGTCGTTATCCGCTCCGTCCGCGTCCACGTGGCGCAGGAAGCCTTTCGAGGTGCGGTGCATCTTCATGCCCTTCAGCTTGCCGCCGGTCATGATCACCCGGTCGCCGGTCATCAGATAGCTGCCGCGCACGCCGTCCGGCGTCTTGTAGTTGGAGCCGGTGACGGCACGAAAATCGTACTGCGGCAGCCGGATGCCGACAGGACCGCCCGCGGTACCGTCGCGCTCACATCTATACAGGCCGAGCTCCAGGGTGCCGATGGGCCCGCCCGGTACCGGCGGCGGCGCCGGACGGGCCGCCAGGCCAGGCGATCCGAGGCAGGCGGCGGCAAGCACGGCGATCAACGGGGCGACGAACGGGGCTTTACGAGGGGCACGCATCATTTCTGACCGCTAGCATCGGCGCGAAGCAATTGCCACAGGCAGTCTCCTCGGCTAAGGGCCCATGCTTTCGGTAATACCGGCTCTTTCCCATCTTAAGGTTCAGTCCATGAAGATCAGCGGCGTCGACATTCGTCCCGGCAATATCCTTGAATACGAAAAGGGCATCTGGAAGGTTGCCAAGACGCAGCACACCCAGCCGGGCAAGGGCGGCGCCTTCATGCAGGTCGAGATGAAGAACCTCATCGACGGCCGCAAGACCAACGTCCGCTTCCGCAGCGCCGACACCGTCGAAAAGGTCCGCCTCGACACCAAGGACTTCCAGTTCCTTTACGTCGAAGGCGACCAGCTGGTGTTCATGGACATCGAGACCTACGAGCAGATCCAGCTCCCCGCCGACCTTCTGGGCGATGCCGCGGCCTTCCTTCAGGACGGCATGCAGGTTCTTCTGGAACTCTGGGAAGAGCGTCCGATCTCGGTGCAGTTGCCGGAACAGGTCGAAGCCACGATCGTCGAAGCCGACGCCGTCGTTAAGGGCCAGACCGCTTCCTCCAGCTACAAGCCGGCCGTGCTCGACAACGGCGTGCGCGTGATGGTGCCGCCGCATATCGAAAGCGGTACGCGCATCGTCGTGGACGTCTATGAGAAGACCTACGTGAAGAAGGCCGACTGATGCGGGTTCTGGCGTCGTTCTTCGCCGCGGCTGCCCTGGTGGCAGGGCCCCTGGCATTAGGCTCGGCCGCTCCGGCTCAGGCCGCCGCGTCGAAGAAGGCGCCCCGGCAATCGGCGGCAAAGGCCGCAGCTGCCCCGGCTAAAACGGGGGCTGCGGCTCCCGCAGGTACACATGCCCCTTCTCCGGAAGTGGAGCGGGCCATGCTCTACCTGAAAGTGCTGATCAGCGGTTTGCAGTCCGACAAGGTGGATCCTCCCGCGAAGGGCGCCCTGGTCGGCTGCATCTACAACAATTCGCTCGAGAAGATCAGCGAATCGATGGACAAGGTGATCGCCGAGAATCCCGGCAAGATCCACCGTGAGAACCCCAGCGAAATGCTGAGCGCGATGGTGGCGATCTGCGGCTATAAGCCCACTGCTGCCGCCTCCACCTCCACTGGTGCAGCAACCCAACAACCCGCGCCGCAGGGCCGATAACCAGACCGGCCGAGGCCGGTACTTGAAGGACAAGGTAAGTTTTATGGCCATCTCCGGTCTCATTCGCGTCATGGAAAAGGCCGCCCGCAAGGCGGGTAGCCGCCTGCGCCGCGATTTCGGCGAAATCGAGCACCTCCAGGTCTCGCGCAAGGGACCGGCGGATTTCGTCTCCAAGGCGGACCAGGCCTCGGAACGCACCATCTGGGACGAATTGCGCGCAGCCCGTCCTGAATGGGGCTACCTGTTCGAGGAGGCCGGCGAGATCGAAGGCGATCCCGACAAGCCGCGCTTCATCGTCGATCCGCTGGACGGCACGACCAACTTCCTCCACGGCATCCCGCACTTCGCGATCTCCATCGCCGTGCAGGAACCGCGCCTGGACGGGAAGGGCTGGGGCGAAATCACGGCCGGTCTGATCTACAATCCCGTCACCGACGAGAGCTATTGGGCCGAGAAGAGCCGCGGCGCCTGGTTGCAGGACAAGCGCCTGCGCGTATCGTCGCGCCGCCATCTCGACGAAAGCGTGATTGCAACCGGGATCCCCTTCGCCGGTCATGGCGACGCGGGCGAATGGACCAAGATCTACCACGCGCTGGCCCCGCAGGTCGCCGGAATCCGTCGCTTCGGCTCGGCTGCGCTCGACCTCGCCTGGGTCGCTGCCGGCCGCTACGAAGGCTTCTGGGAAGCCGACCTCAAGCCGTGGGACACGGCCGCGGGCTGCCTGCTGGTGCGTGAGGCCGGCGGTTTCGTATCGGACTGGAAGGGCCGCTCGCTGCCTTACCATGACGATCAGATCCTTGCGGGCAACGACGCGCTGCACTCGCGTCTCCACAAGTTGTTGGCAAACGCGCTCAAGTGACTTGAGCCAAAGCCAAGGCGCGGCTAAAGCCAGCCGCGCCGATGCCGGTTGTCTCCCGATAGTCTTCGAGGGATCACCGGTAGCACGTGATCGTGCCCCTGTGGCGGAATGGTAGACGCGAACGACTCAAAATCGTTTGTCGAAAGGCGTGCCCGTTCGAGTCGGGCCAGGGGCACCACACAGCAAAAAGCCGCGAACCCACCAAGGGTTCGCGGCTTTTTGCTGTGTGATTTGTGCAAGGCGATGGCG
>NZ_JBJDRF010000014.1:0-97123 GCF_044987305.1 Novosphingobium sp. ZW T3_23 | reverse complement strand
GAACCGGCCCCCTCCGAACCGGTCGTCCGCGTCCGCGGCGTCTGGACGCGCTATGGCAAGACCGAGGCTCTGCGCGGCATCGATCTGGACATTCCAGCCGGGCTGATGATCGGCATGATCGGCCCGGACGGCGTCGGCAAGTCCAGCCTGCTCTCGCTCGTATCGGGCGCGCGGGTAGTGCAGCAGGGCGAGGTGCGCGTGCTGGGCGGAGACATGCGCGATCGCCGGCACCGGCTCGATGTCTGCCCGCGCATCGCCTATATGCCGCAGGGCCTGGGCAAGAACCTCTATCCCACGCTTTCGGTCGAGGAGAACCTCCAGTTCTTCGGCCGCCTGTTCGGGCATGACGGGCCCGAACGCCGCCGCCGCATAGACGAACTGACGCGGGCGACCGGGCTCGATCCGTTCCTGTCGCGCCCGGCGGGCAAGCTATCGGGCGGGATGAAGCAGAAGCTCGGCCTCTGCTGCGCGCTGATCCACGACCCGGACCTGCTGATCCTGGACGAACCGACGACCGGCGTGGATCCGCTCGCCCGCGCGCAGTTCTGGGATCTCATCGCCGATATCCGCAAGACGCAAGGAACGATGAGCGTGATCGTCGCCACCGCCTACATGGACGAGGCGCAGCGCTTCGACTGGCTGGTGGCGATGGACGACGGCAATGTGCTCGACACCGGCACGCCGCAGGAAATGTTCGATCGCACCGGCACCACGTCACTGGAAGACGCTTTCATCGCCCTGCTTCCCGAGGAGAAGAAGCGCGGGCATACGGCGGTGGTGATCCCTCCGCTGGAAGCCGGGGAGAACGACATCGCCATCGAGGCCCAGGGCCTGACGATGCGCTTCGGTGATTTCACCGCCGTCGATCACGTCAGCTTCCGCATCCGGCGCGGCGAGATCTTCGGCTTTCTGGGCTCCAACGGCTGCGGCAAGTCCACGACGATGAAGATGCTGACCGGCCTTCTCCCCGCCAGCGAGGGCAAGGCCTGGCTGTTCGGCAAGGAAGTCGATTCCAGCGATATCTCCACCCGCCGCCGCGTCGGCTACATGAGCCAGGCTTTCTCGCTCTACGGCGAATTGACGGTGCGGCAGAACCTGGAACTCCATGCCCGGCTGTTCCATGTCGCGCGGGCGGAAATCCCCGCGCGGGTCACCGAAATGGTCGAGCGGTTCGACCTTGCCCATGTGCTGGACGAACTGCCCGAAAGCCTGCCGCTGGGCATGCGCCAACGCCTCAGCCTTGCCGTCGCCATGGTCCACAAGCCGGACCTGCTGATCCTGGACGAGCCGACTTCGGGCGTCGATCCGGTGGCGCGCGATGCCTTCTGGCGGCTGCTGGTGGAACTGTCGCGGCGGGACAAGGTGACGATCTTCATCTCCACGCACTTCATGAACGAGGCGATGCGCTGCGATCGGATGTCGATGATGCATGCAGGCAAAGTGCTGGACAGCGACACGCCGCAGCGCCTGATCGACAAGCGCGGGGCGAAGGATCTGGAAGAGGCCTTCATCGGCTATCTCGTGGAAGCGGGAGGCGATACGCGCAGCCCGCAAGAGGGCGCACCTGCCTTGTCGGGAGAGCCTTCGCACCCCGATACCGGCGGTGCCTTCAGCCTGCAACGCTGCCTGACTTACGCCTGGCGCGAGACGTTGGAGCTTCAGCGCGATCCGGTGCGGGCAACGCTGGCACTGGCCGGATCGCTGATCCTGATGCTGGTGATCGGCTTCGGCATGACAACCGACATCAACGAACTGTCCTACGCCGTGCTGGACCGCGACGGCAGCCTGCTCAGCCAGAACTACGCACTCGACATCTCGGGGTCGGACTATTTCAAGGAACATGCGCCGATCCGCGACTACGACGATCTCGACCGGCGCCTGCAGGAAGGCGAACTGGTGTTGGGCATCGAGATTCCGCCCGGCTTCGGCCGCGATGTCGCGGCCGGGCGGCAGGTGACGATCGGAACCTGGTTCGACGGGGCCAACCCCGGCCGGGCCGAGACGGTGCAGGGCTATATCCAGGGCCTGCATCAGCACTGGCTGACCGAGCAGGTCCGAAGCCGCACCGGATCGACCAACGGCGTGTTCTCCCTGGAAAATCGCTTTCGCTACAATCCGGACGTGCAGAGCCTGCCGGCCATGGTGCCGATGGTGATCCCGCTGCTGCTGCTGATGCTTCCCGCGATGCTGACCGCACTGGCGGTGGTACGCGAGAAGGAGATCGGCTCGATCATCAACCTCTACGTCACGCCCGTCACCCGCAGCGAATTCATGCTGGGCAAGCAGGCGCCCTATGTGGGCCTGGCGCTCATCAACTTCCTGCTGATGGTGCTGATGGCGATCTTCATCTTCGATGTGCCGGTGAAGGGCAGTTTCCCGACGCTGCTGCTGGCGGCGACGATCTATTGCATCTCGGCCACCGGCATGGGGCTGCTCGCCTCGGCACTGACGCGCAGCCAGATCGCCGCGATGTTCCTGGCGATGATCGGCACGATGATCCCGGCAACGACCTTCGGCGGCATGACCGATCCCGTCTCCTCGATGGAAGGCGGCGCGCGGTTCATGGGAGAGATCTACCCGGCCAGCCACATGTTCACGATCAGCCGGGGCGTCTTCGCCAAGGCGCTGGGGTTCTCCGACCTTGCGGGATCGTTCCTGCCGCTGGCGATATCGGCACCGGTGATCGTGGGCGTCGCCATCCTGCTCCTGAAGAAGCAGGAGGCCTGAGCGATGTTTTCCAAGATAGCGAACATCTATCGGCTCGGCGTGAAGGAATTGTGGGGCCTGTGGCGCGATCCGATCATGCTCGTGCTGATCGTGTTCACTTTCACGGTTTCGATCTACACTTCCGCGAATTCGACGCCGGAAACGCTGCACAACGCCGCCATCGCCATCGTCGACGAGGACGAATCCCCGCTGTCCCAGCGCATCGTCTCCTCGTTCTATCCACCGCAGTTCGTGGTGCCGCAGATGATCGTGCCGCAGCAGATCGATCCCGGCATGGACGCGGGAGACTTCACTTTCGTGCTGCATATCCCGCACGGTTTCCAACGCGACGTGCTGGGCGGCAGAGGGGCCGAAATCCAGCTCAACACCGACGCCACGCGCATGAGCCAGGCCTTCAGCGGCAGCGGCTACATCCAGCAGATCGTCAATGGCGAGGTGAACGAATTTCTCAATCGCCACCGCGTGAACAGCGTGCCGCAAGTGGACCTTGCCATTCGTGCACGGTTCAACCCCGCGCTCAACAAGTCATGGTTCGGCGCGCTTGCGCAGATCATCAACCAGATCGCCATGCTCTCGATCATCCTGACCGGTGCCGCGCTGATCCGCGAGCGGGAACATGGCACGGTGGAGCACCTGCTGGTCATGCCGGTGACGCCGTTCGAGATCATGATGTCGAAAGTCTGGTCGATGGCGCTGGTGGTATTGCTGGCCTCCGCCCTTTCGGTGAACCTCGTGGTGCGGGCGCTGATGCAGGTGCCGATAGCGGGATCGCTGCCGCTGTTCTTTGCCGGCGCCGCGCTGGTGCTGTTCTCCACCACCTCGATGGGCATCTTCCTGGCCACCATCGCCCGCAACATGCCTCAGTTCGGCATGCTGATGATCCTGGTGCTTCTGCCTTTGCAGATGCTTTCCGGCGGCAGCACGCCGCGGGAATCCATGCCACAACTGGTACAGGACGTGATGCTCTTCGCGCCCACGACGCACTTCGTGGAACTGGGCCAGGCCATCCTGTTCCGGGGCGCGGGCCTTGCCGTGGTCTGGCCGCAATTCGCCGCGACCATCGCCATCGGTATCGTGTTCTTTGCAATCGCGCTCGCCCGGTTCCGCTCGACGATCAGCTCGATGGCGTGACCCGTAATCCCACTCGGGTAATCCTCATCGGCAGCGCGGGTTCACCCCGATAGAGATCGTGGATGCGCTCTTCGATCTTCCGGCTCGGCTCTCAACAGGAGACGAGATATGTCGATCGATTCGGTATGCCAGACCCCAGAGATACTGCCCCGCCCCGATTTTCACTTCAAAGGCGAGATCGGGCGGACCTATCAGGATTCGGATCCGGCTACCTTTCCCCAGCCGGTGCAGCCGCCGAAAGGCGCTCCCAATATCGTGCTCATTCTGCTGGATGACGTCGGCTTCGGCCAGTTCGAAACCTTTGGCGGCGGCGTGCCCTCGCCCACGATGGAGCGCCTGGCAAAGGAAGGCCTGCGCTACAATTATTTCCATACGACGGCCTTGTGCAGCCCGACGCGCGCCGCGCTCATTACCGGGCGCAACCACCATTCGGCGTCGTTCGCCGGGATCACCGAACTGGCCACGGGCTACGACGGCTATTGCTGTATCCTGCCTCGCGGCTGCGGGACGATCGGCGAGGTCTTGCGCCAAAACGGCTACATGACGGCATGGATCGGCAAGAACCATAACACGCCCACCTGGGAGACGAGCGCGGCAGGCCCGTTCGACCGGTGGGCCAATGGACTGGGCTTCGACTACTTCTACGGGTTCAATGCGGGCGACATGAACCACTGGAACCCGATCCTGTTCGAGAACCGGGATCTGGTCCCGGCATCCGAGGATCCCGAATACCACCTGACCGAGGATCTCGCCGAGCGCGCGATCACCTGGGTGCGCAAGGTCAAGAGCATTGCGCCCGACAAGCCCTATTTCCTTTATGTCGCGCCCGGCGCCACCCATGCTCCGCACCAGGCTCCGCAAAAGTGGATAGACCAGTTCAAGGGCAAGTTCGACACGGGCTGGGACGCCTATCGCGAGGCCACCATCGAACGGCAGAAGGCGCGCGGCGTGGTCCCCGACGATACCGAGCTGACGGTACGTTCCAAGGGTCTGCCGGCATGGGATACCCTAAACGACGACCAGAAGCGGCTCTATGCAAGGATGATGGAAGTATTCGCGGCCTATGGCGCGCAAGTCGATGCGGCGATGGGCCGGGTGATAGACGCCGTGAAGGCGCTGCCCGACGCCGACAACACGATCATCATCTACATCGCCGGCGACAACGGCTCCAGCGCCGAGGGCGGGCTGGAAGGATCGCTGTGCGAGAACATGTTCTTCAACGGCTTCCCCGAGAAATGGGAAGACAACCTCAAGGCGATCGACGAACTGGGTGGGCCGAAGCATTTCAATCACTTCCCCTCGGCCTGGGCGCACGCCATGAACACGCCCTTCCAGTGGACCAAGCAGGTCGCCAGCCATTTCGGCGGCACCCGCAATCCCATGATCATCTCCTGGCCCGACCGGATCAAGGACGCAGGCGGACTGCGCGACCAGTTCATCCACACGATCGACATCGTGCCGACGCTCTACGAAGTCTGCGGCGTCACCGCGCCGAGCGAGTTGAACGGCATCCAGCAAAAGCCGATCGAGGGCGTCAGCTTCGCAGCGACGTTCGACGATGGCGGCGCGGCAAGCAAGCGCCGGACGCAATATTTCGAACTCGGCGTCAATCGCGGGCTCTATCACGAAGGCTGGATGGCCTCTGCGCCCAGCTTCGTGCCGTGGCAGCCGGTTCGTCCTGAAGATTGGGATCCGGACCAGCAGGTTTGGGAACTCTACAAGCTCGACGGCGACTTCTCGCAGGCACACGACCTGGCGGACCAGCACCCGGAAAAGCTGCGGGAATTGCAGGACATGTGGTGGGTGGAGGCAGCCAAGTACAACGTACTGCCGCTGGACTGGCGCGCCACGATCCGGATGAATGCGGAAGCCATGGGCCGCCCCAGCATGGTCGGCGACCGGACCAGCGCGACTTATTACGAAGGCATGATCGGTCTGCCCGACGCGGCGTGCCTGCCGATGCTCAACAAGAGCTGGACGATCACCGCCGATATCGAACTCACCGACGGCAAGGCCGAGGGGATGATCGTCACCCACGGCGGTCTGGAGGGCGGCTACGGCCTCTACCTGCGCGCGGGCAAGCCGGTGTTCGTCTACAACTTCCTCTCGGTCGAGCGGACGACTTTCGCGGCCGAGGCCCCGCTCGGTGCAGGCCGGCACCAGTTGGTGGTCCGTCACGACTATGACGGCGGCGGAATGGGCAAGGGCGCGACGATCACGGTGTCCGCCGGAGGCGGCACGCTTGCCAGCGGACGACTTGAACGGACGGTGCCGATCCAGTTCTCGCTCGGTGAGGGCCTGGATATCGGCATGGACGTCGGCTCACCGATCGACTTCACCTACCAGTTGCCGTTCAAGTTCACCGGGCGGATCGAAAAGGTGACGGTGGAGATCGATGCCCCGGCTGCGAAGCCGTCAGCGGCAGGCGCCGAGACGGAAGCTGCCGAACCGGCAAAGTAATCCCTGCTAGCAAGAAGGGGCCGCAGCACGCGATCGGTGCTGCGGCCCCCTCAAGCGCGCTGCGCTTTAGCCGTGCTTCACCACCGGCGGAGCGGCCCAGCTATCGTCGAGGATTGCAGCGCCGGGCCAATAGGCGCGCAGGAACAGCTCGAAGGCTGCCTCCGGGGCGGGGAGCCAGTTGCTCACTTTGTCCTCGTCGGGCCTCGCGTGCTGGACGTAGATCGTCAGCGATCGGTCCGCCCCGAACTTGAGATCCTTGTTCTTGGTCCCGAGCGAGAAGCGCTTGAGTTCGTTGGGCGCGAAGAAATGCGCTTCGTCGTAGAGCGTCAGCGACCAGAAGCCGTCGACGGGCGGAAGACCATTTTCCGCGAAAGTCAGCGAATAGGAATTGGCACCGTGCAGCCGCTCTCCGTTGGCGTCCGCTTCCTGCGAGAAATAGGCCGCCTCGCGGCGAGGATTGACGAAGATGTTCGCCTTGGCCGCAGCGGCCCGGCTGAAATAGTCGCAGCCGAATTCGGCGCCGTTGACAGGGGCAACCCAGCCATTGGCCACCGGCACGCCGGCGTAGTTGTAGTCGTGGATGACTTGAACGATATCGCGATCGGTATCGATCGCGACTTGCCGGAGCGTGTCGGCAATCTTCTGATCCGCCGCAGCGGCATCGAGCAGCGCCCGGAACTGGGCGTAGAGCGCCTCTTCCCCGGGCATCGGCGGAACTTCGTCGAGGATCGCCGGCAGTTCGGTAAAGAAGCCCTCCGGTTTCACCCATTGCGTTTCGCCGCCGCTGCCCTGGCTGCCGCCTGCGGGGTCGCCTATGGTGGGAAGATCGGTCCAGTCCTTGGACTTGATACTGCCGTCATACTCGCTGAGCGGATAGGCCATGACCTGCCCCACCACCGGCACGATCGCGGCGCGATCCGCGTCGGTATCGTCAAGGAAGCAACGCGGGCAGACGTAGGCAAGGTTCGTGGGCGAGCGGTACACGCCGGCAATACCCTTGGGCACGACGCCCTGCCAGTCGGGCCCGGCCACGAGGTAGAAGCCCGGCCGCGTGCCGTACATCTTGCCGCAGCCGCCCAGCGTGTCCGTGCGGTGGTCGCCTAGCTGGTAAAGCCAGAAGCGGTCTCCGAAATCGGGCACCTGGAACACCGTGGGTTCCTTCTCCAGCGAGAAGATCCCGAAGCCGTAGGCCACATCCTGGTTGGGCGTCGCCACGGCGCGCTCGTCAGGATCGATATAATGGGTGAGCATCGTCAGCCGGTTGAGCGGCGCGATCGGGAGCACACCGTCCCCCAAGCCGGATTCCGGCACTTTGGAAAAGACCACCCTGCGGTTGTGCATGTTGACCAGCGGCCACCCCCAGACGAACGCGAATCTGCCGATCGTCTCGACATAAGCCTTCGGGAGGCGCGTGCCGGAAACCGGCGGGCTGGGGAAATTGCGACTGACGGGAGGTACGATGAGCGGCATGGGCAAGCTCCGAGGTAGGGGAGCCGCAGGTTGTTGCGTTTATCCCGGCCGAACCATCGGGAGAAACCCGGCTTCCCGGAGGGATGGCACTGACCGGTCTCTCAGTAGTCGAACGCGAGCGAACCGGATCTCCTGGAGAAACGCCATATGCCGTCGGGCTCCAGACGCAGTTCGTCTTCGAAGTCGCCTACCAACACGTTTTCACCGCGTTCCCCGCTATAGAGCACGACGTAGCTACGCGCGCTCGCCCTGACGGGAGACAGCAGGTCCACAACGATGTTCGCCATGACATGGCGCGTGCGCCGAGCCGGTCTGTCACGGAAGAAGGCGCGTATCGCCTCGCGCCCGGACACCGGCGCTTCGGGCGCCGTGGGCCGCGCGAACGAGCCGTCAGGCGTAAACATCTCTGCCAGGGCATCATGATCATGCGCATCGTTCGCTTGGGCAAATCGATGGATCTGGCTCACTATAGCTCGCTCGATCGCCCAGAACTCGGAGGGGCTCGCCGTCATGGAAGGACTTGCATCAGCTTGCACTTCGCGTGTCATGTGGTTTTCCACTCCACGGCCGAGAGGCAATGCCATCCATTGCTTCAATGCTTCAGTGACGGCTTCTGGCGATTCCATCGGCGCCATGTGGCCGCTGCCTTCGAATACCTGGTAAACGGCGCCCGGAAGTGCCGCGACGATTTCCTCGTGCTGGGCGGGCGGGCTCCACGCGTCCTCGCTGCCGACGCCGACGAGGACGGGACAGCGCACTGCCGCCAGCGCCGCGTTGGCGTCAGGCCGCCCCAGTAGCGCATTTATGTGGTTGCGATGGACCCGGGCATCCATCCGCTGGACCATCGCATGAAGGCGCTCGCGCAGCGCCGCATCGATGTCGAGCCGGCCCTTGCTCACCATGGGGGGAAGCCAGACCCGGGCCAAAGCTTCCATGCCTTCTCGCTCACCCAGCTCGATCAGCGCCTGCCGCCGATCGGCCTCGCCATCGCGTACCGGATGGATACCGGTGTCCAGCAGAGCCAGACGATCGATCCTGTCCGCTGCCATCCGCACCATTTCCAGCGCCACGCGCGCGCCCATCGAATGACCGGCAAGGGAGAACCGCTCAGGCGCTTCTTCCAGAACGTGGCGAGCCATCGCCGCGATAGTGTCGAAATGCCGCAAGTCGGGAACGTGGACATCGTATTCCCGGCCCAGGTGCCGCACCTGATGTTCCCACACGCTGGCATCGCACAACAGGCCGGGCAGCAGGATAATGGTTTCTCGCATTGGCGCTCTCTCGTTGCGGGAAAGGTCCGGCCGGATAGAGCATCACGCGTCGAGATCGTCCTATTCAATTGCGGCGCCGCGTTATGCCGTTCCGGCATGGCGCCGCTATCGCAATTGCTGATAGCGGCTTCGGCGGAAAGCATACGCGCGTTTGCATGCTTGGTGCGTAACGTCTTTCGGATCGGGTCCCTGGGGGAACTGTCGATACGGATCGACCTGCAAAGCAGGCGGAAGAGGATGTACCATGACTGACGCCGAGCCCTGACCAAGCCGTTGCGCACCCGCGCCTG
Organism: Novosphingobium sp. ZW T3_23; assembly: GCF_044987305.1. Taxonomy (NCBI): domain Bacteria; kingdom Pseudomonadati; phylum Pseudomonadota; class Alphaproteobacteria; order Sphingomonadales; family Sphingomonadaceae; genus Novosphingobium; species Novosphingobium sp. ZW T3_23. The sequence continues at coordinate 87,774 of NZ_JBJDRF010000014.1, read as the reverse complement.
CCCACCTTTCCGGTGAATGGCGGTCCGGCATGTGCCGCAATCACGCACCTTCCCCTGAATGACGAGGAATAGCGAATGGCCCTTGGGCTTTTCCCACAGATGACGGCTGCCTGCGCCCTGCTGACGCTGGCAACTCCTGCCTTCGCGGAGCAGACGAATGCCGAGGATCCGGCGATCGACGCCCCTCTGGTCGTGCGGGCCGCAGCGGCGCAGGAACGCGCGATGCGCCCCCTTCCGCCGGTGGAAATCGGGGCCCCGCCGCCGGTGCCGCCGCCGGCTTCGCCGCCGATCCCCGAGCCGGTTCCGGGCGGGCGGCCCGCACCACCCTGCACACCGCAGAGCCTGCGCTGGACCGAGGACTGGAGCTGCCTTGCCAATCCCGCCAAGCGGACGTCTCCGCTGGAGGCGCTGCGCTATCTGCCGCTGGGCGACGACCCGAATGTCTATCTCTCGATCGGCGGGGAAGCCCGTTATAACTTCACCTACTGGAGTGCGCTGAACCTGGGCGCCAAGGGCAAGGACAAGCTCTCCGCGTTGCAGCAGCGCCTCCGCCTGGTGGCCGACCTGCATCTGGGACGCAACTTGCGCGCCTTCGTGGAACTGGGCGACAACCGCGAATTCTTCGAGACATTCGCCACGCCGCCCAACCGCGACAAGCTGGACATCAACCAGGCCTTCATCGACGTGACGCTGCCGCTTGGCGACACCACAAAGGTGACCCTGCGTCCGGGCCGTTTCGAAATGCCGATCGGCAATGGCAAACTCGTCGGCCTGCGAGACGGCGTGAACGTGCGCTACGTCTATCAGGGCATTCGCGGGACGCTGATCGAGGAAGGAAAGTTCCGGGTCGATGCCTTCGCGGTCAAGCCGGTCACGTTCGAACCCGGCACGTTCGACGACGGCCCGGAGAATGGCCGTCACTTCAACGGCATCTACGCGGCCAGCGCGCCGGGGCTGGTGGTGCCGAACCTCGCGGTCGATGTCTACTGGTACGATCTCCACCGCGAGAATGCCCGCTACACCACGCTGACCGGAACCGAAAGCCGCCGAAGCTGGGGCCTGCGCCTGTCCGGACGCGCCAACGGCTTCGACTGGGACGCCGAAGGAGCCTACCAGACCGGCAGCTTCGCCGGGCAGAAGATCCAGGCCTGGGGCATGCTGCTGGAGGGCGGCTACACTTTTGCCGATCTTCCGATGAAACCGCGCCTCGGCGGCCGGTTCAACTGGTTCAGCGGCGACGACGATCCGAACGACGGCAAGATCGGTACGTTCGCGCCCCCCTTCCCGCGCACGCCGCTCTACAGCGATGCGGGATGGCTCAACATGTCCAACCTCATCGACGTGACGCCCACCTTGACGCTCAAGCCGAGCAAGAAGCTTACGCTGGTCGGCGGCCCCGAGCTGTTCTGGCGGGCCACGGCGGCCGACGCGGTCTATGCCGGGCCGACCAACTTTCCGCTGCTACGCCCGACGGACGGCGGCCGTTTCATAGGCACCGGGCTGAACCTCCAGGCGGACTATCTGGCAACCAGGAACCTCAGTTTCCATGCCTACTTCACGCACTTCATCGCCAGCGATTCCCTGAAGTCCGGCGGCGGTCGAAGCTCGGACTACTTCGGCTTCTGGGCCGATTTCCGGTTCTGATGTCGTGTCAGGCCACGCTTTCGACGATATCGCTCTCTTCAAGCCGGGCGATCTCCCGTTGCAGCTCCGCCAGCAGCAATTTTCCGGCCTCGCCCAGCGGTCCTCGGTGGATGATACCGGCGGGCCGCGGCGTACCCGGGATCGCCACCGGCAGGATACGCATGGTGTCGCGTGCCAGATCGCCCGCGACCAGGACACGAGGCACGGCGCTGACGAAAGTACCCGAGAGCAACAGTTCTCGCATGAAACCGACGGAGGTCGATTGCACGGCGGCATCCGTAACCAGCCCGAGCTGCTCCAGTATCTCGCGCACATCGCGTTCCATCAGCGTGCTGACCGAAGGCAGCACGAGCGTGTAGCGCTGCACATCGGCCGCGCTGATGGACGGAAGATCGAAAAGCGGATGGTCGCTGCGGGCCACCAGCGAGATCGGCTCGTCATACAGCACCCGGCGAACCAGATCGTCGGCCAGATCACCCTGTTGCGACGGCGGGTAGAGACGGCCGACGATGACATCGATCTCGCCCGACAGCAGCGCCGGGATCATCTGGTCCGTCTTGCCCTCGATGACCGAGATCGTCAGGCTCGCGGCCTGCTCCCCGGCATTGGCCAGGACGGCGGGCAGCAGGCCGTGCGCTGCCACGGGAAGCGCGCCGACCCGGATCGTTCGCCTCTGACCGTCGGATAGGCGGTCCAGTTGCGCCTCCAGTTCGCGAATGGTGGTCAGCAGCTTGCGCGCGCCTGCGGTCAGGACCGCGCCCGTGGCATTGGGGCGCACGCCGCGAGGATGGCGCTCGAATATTTCGGCCCCGATGATCTCCTCGACCTCCTGCAAGGTGCGCGAGAGGGCCGGCTGACTGACCCGCAACGCACGCGACGCGCGGAGCAGGCTCTTGTGCTGCTCCAGCGCGTCGATCACCCGCAAGTGGCGGATTTTCAGTCTTTGTTCGAGATAATGCGCCAAGTCAGGAAGCCACCATGCCATGGGGATCGATGACGAACTTGGCAGCGGCGCCCTTGTCGAAGGTTTCGTAGCCCATGGGCGCATCCTCCAGCGAGATCACCTGTGCGTTGACGATGTCCGCGATCGGCAGCCGATCATGCAGCAGCGCCATCATCAACTGCCGGTTGTATTTCAGCACCGGCGTCTGACCGGTGTGGAAGCTGTGCGACTTCGCCCAGCCCAGCCCCAATCGCAGGCTGAGATTGCCGGTCTTCGCCTGTGCCTCGTGCGCGCCGGGGTCTTCGGTGACGTAAAGCCCGGGAATGCCGATGGAGCCCGCCGCGCGGGTCACTTCCATCATCTGGTTGAGCACGATGGCAGGCTGCTCCTTGCCGCCGTGGCCGACCGCCTCGAAGCCGACCGCGTCGATGGCGCTGTCCACTTCGGGCACGCCGACAACCTGCTCCACCAGGTCGCCCAGCCGATCGTGGCTGGAGAGATCGATCGGCTCGAAACCGACCTTCCGGGCATGGGCCAGGCGATCCGGGTTGAAATCGCCGATCATCACCACCGCCGCGCCGAGCAGGCGGGCGGAGGCCGCTGCCGCCAGACCCACCGGCCCCGCCCCCGCCACATAGACGGTCGAGCCGACGCCCACGCCCGCATTGACAGCGCCGTGGAAGCCAGTGGGCAGGATGTCCGTCAGCATCGTCAGGTCACGGATTTTCGCCATGGCCCGGTCGCGGTCGGGAAACTTGAGCAAGTTGAAATCGGCATAGGGCACCATGACATAGCGCGCCTGTCCGCCGATCCAGTCGCCCATATCGACATAGCCATAGGCCCCGCCCGCACGCCCGTCGTTCACGGTCAGGCATACCCCGGTGTCGCCGTGGCGGCAGGTGCGGCAGCGACCGCAGGCGACGTTGAACGGCACCGAGACCAGATCGCCCACGTCGAGCATCTCGACATCGGCGCCCTTCTCGATGACTTCCCCGGTGATCTCGTGGCCCAGCACCAGACCCGCCGGAGCGGTGGTGCGGCCACGGACCATGTGCTGGTCGGATCCGCAGATGTTGGTGGTCACGATCTTGAGGATGACCGCGTGATCGATTTTCCGGCCGCGCGGATCCTCGAACTTGGGGTCGGGAATGTCCCGAACCTCGACTTTGCCGGGCTCCAGATAGACGACGCCGCGATTGCTGCTCATGCAGGTTCTCCCATGGAAAGTTCAGGTCCGGCGAAAGCGAAGGCATCGTCGCCCCGCCAGGCCGGTTCGATCGTCACGCTGCCCCCCGCCACGCGCGAGACACAGGCGCACATCTGGCGATTTTCACGGTGCTGGCGCGAAGAGAAGAAGACGTCTCGATGATCCATCTCGCCCTCCGCCTCGACGATATCGACCGCGCAAAGGCCGCATTCTCCGCGCCTGCATTCGAAAACGACCTCGACGCCTGCCGCTTCAAGCGCATCCAGCATGGATTCGTTCTCGCGCACCAGCACTTCTGCGCCAAGGCGCGGGACCTTCACGGTGAACGCCTTGGCCGCATGGCTGCCGCTCGAGCCGAACGTTTCATACCGCAGCTTGGAGCGCGGACGCCCTGCTTCCTCCCAGAGGCCGCGCACCGCCTCCATCAATCCCAGCGGACCGCACATGTAGAGTTCGCCGTCCGCGGGCATGCGGCGGATCTCGTCCGCGATGTCGATCTGCTCCCCTCGGTCGGATGCGAAGAGGGCCAGCCGATCGCCCAGGAAGCCTGTCAGTTCCTCGCCATAGGCGAACTCGTCGGCGGAGCGGGCCGCGTAGACCATGCGGACGTCCGCACCGCGCGCCGCAAGTTGCGCGGCCATCGCCACCATGGGCGTAATGCCGACGCCTCCGGCCACCAGCAGGTAATGCGGAGCGCCGTGCATGAGCGGAAAATCGCAACGCGGCGGCGCGACGGCCAAGGCGTCGCCGGGCTGGAGGCGCCACATATAGGCCGAGCCGCCCCGGCTCTCCGGCTGACGTTTCACGGCGATGCGCAAAGTGGAACCCTCCTGGCCGACGACCGAATAGGACCGCTGGTCGATCCTGCCGCCGACATCGACCTGCACCTTGACGTGACTGCCGGGCGGGCAGGCGGCGGCGCGATCGAGGACGATGCCGAACTCTCGAATGGTCGGCGTGACATCGCGGATGGAGGTCACCCGGCCCGATTGCCAGCCGGCGGGAAACTCGCCGCTCATTCCGCAGCCTCCGCCAGGACCGGCCCGTTTTCCGCTGTTATCATGCGATCGATCGCGCGGCGCGCCCACATCGAACCGGCATCGATGTTGAGGTTGTAGAATACGTGATCCGGATGCTCGTCGATGGCGCGCTGCTGCGCTTCGATCACCGTCTCGTCTTCCAGCATGATGCCGCCGCCTGCATTGAGGACGCGGCGCGTATGGCCCTGATCGCCTATATTGTAGTTCCGCAGATGCGCCCAGAAATAATAGCAGGTCTTGTCGGTCGAGGGTGTGGGCAGATGCAGCACCCGCATGTCCACGCCTTGCGAGCGATCGCCCTCCGGCGCGCCGGTTCCGGCGGGTGCGACGCCCACTTCCAGATAGATCACCGAAGGCGCCAGGAAGTTGATGACCTGCCAGCGATCGGTCTTGCCGGGCTTGCCGAGCTGCCCCGCCCAGAACGGCGGCGCTTCCTCGTCCAGCACCCAGCGCTCGACGCGCGCGGTGCGTTCGCCGTGGTAGGCATCGAACGGCGCCTCGGCGAGCGCCTCGTTGCCGATGCTGGAAGAATGGACGAACGTCTCGTGGGTCAGGTCCATGAGGTTGTCGATCACCAAGCGGTAGTCGGCCTTCACCTCGGTCATGCTGCCGTCGCCCGCCCAATCCGGGTGGTCCGGCCACGGCAGGTCGGGGATGAGCGCCGGGTCGGCCAATGCGGCATCGCCCGGCCAGACCCAGACGAAGCGGTGGCGCTGCGCCACCGGAAAGGCGCGCACGCAGGCCGAGGGGTTGATCGTCTCCTGCGAGGGCATGTGCGTGCAGCGCCCGTTGGGGCCGAACACCAGCCCATGATAGCCGCAGCGGACATCGTCACCCTGGAGCGTGCCGATCGAGAGAGGCACCAGGCGGTGCCAGCATGCATCCTCCAGCGCCACCGGCGTGCCGTCCTGCCGGCGATAGAGCACCATCTTGCGGTTGCAGATCGTGCGCGACAGCAGGCTGCGCCCAACTTCCGCGTCCCACGCGGCGACATACCAGGCGTTCATCGGAAATGTCTGTGTCGTCATGGTTATTCTCCCAAGCCCCGTTTCACCGTGCCTGCGGCACGGCACGGGTCTGCATGAATTCCTCGAAGCTCTCGCCGCGCATGATCGCGTAGACTTCCAGATTGGTTTTCTTGACGACGCGGGCCCACTTTTCGAGGACGAAGAAGTTGACGCCGGCCTGCACGATGCCCAGCCAGTCGCGCGCGCGCACCAGCGCCATCTCCTCGTCGTCGAGACCCGCCGCGCGCATCGCCGCTTCCTCGTCGTCCCAGAAGGCCTGGCGCCCCTCGGGCCGGATCATGTTCCAGAAGAAACGATTGAACGCGAGGCGGCGATTGCAGGTGCGCAAGTCGAAGACGTAAGTGCCCTCGGGCATTCCCACGGTCTGCGGGTTCTGCGTGAACATCAGGCGACCTCCTGCTCGCGCTGCTGCTCCGAAGCAGCATTTTCGCGCTCCTCGTAAGTGACGACGGTCATCGCCGTGGTGGTCATGAGGTAATAGTTGCGATGCATCTCCTCCAGCGAAGCGCCGAGCGCGCCGCGCATCGCCAGCCACATGATCTGTTCGACGCTTTCCGCGCCGCCCAGCCGCACGTAGTCCGCATGAGTAAGCTGAGTCAGCCGCTCGGGATCGTCACGCAAGGTTTCGAGGAAATCGAGATCCCACTCGGTATTGTTGAAGCCCGTACGCTCGCCGTGGATCTGGTGCGAAAGGCCGCCGGTGCCGACGACGACGACCTTGAGGTCCTCAGGATAGCTTTCCACCGCGCGGCGCACGGCCTGTCCCAGCCGGTAGCAGCGCCGGGCCGTGGGCAAGGGATATTGCAGAACGTTGATGGCGATCGGCACGACGGTGCCGGGCCAGTCCGGCTCATGCGGCCAGAGCAGCGGCAGGGGCGAGGCGATACCGTGGTCGATCGGCTTGTTCTGGAAGAACGCCAGGTCGAATTCCTCGTTCACCAGCGCCTCCCCGATATGCGCCTGGAAGTCCACGTCCCCCCGGATATCCGGAAGGCCCCGAAGGCCCGCGCCTTCATCGGCAATCGGGAAACGCTCGCCCACGCCCAATGCGAACGTCGGGTAGAGGTCGAAGAACAGCGTGGTCGCGTGGTCGTTGTAGAAGAACAGCAGCACGTCGGGCTGCTTCTCGGCCAGCCATTTCGCGACGGGCTTGTAGCCCTCGAACAGCGGAGCCCAGACCGGATCTTCCTGTCGCCCCTTATCGTAGGCGACGCCGATGGTGGGTACGTGCGACGTGCCGATACCGCCGATTATTCTGGCCATGTCTGTCTCCTCAGAGCCCGCGGGCCTGCTCGGCCTCGGCACGCTCGAAGATCGAGCGGCGCATCAGCAGGCCGGGCTTGTCGGGGGCGAAATTCAGGTCGAACTGCGGTTCGGCATCCTGCGCGACGGTCTGCGCGATCCATTCCAGCGCATCCACGTCTTCCAGGTACGCCTTCTCCGACGCCGTGCGCAGGAACTCGTCCGCCTCCGCATCGTCCAGCTTGCGGTCGCGCGAATTGAACCACCAGTAGTGGAGCGAAGTCTGCGTCTCCGGCGTGATGAGATGGGTGATATTGAAGCGGTACTTCTTCGGCGTGCCCGAGGGGTCTTCGTTGTCCGTGACGCTGGCATAGGCGGTGTGGAGCGCCGGGGAGACGTATCGGGCTTCCGAGAAGCGATCGACGCGCTTGTCCATCAGCCCCATCGGCACGCCATAGATGCCGGGCGGCGGCGCGTTCCGAAGCGCGCGGTAGATGACGACGACATCGTCCTCCAGCCGCACGTCCAGCTTGGACCGCGCGAATTCCGGCGTGCCCACCGTGCCGGGATGGAGGAACGGAAAATGCGTCTGGTCGAGCAGGTTTTCGTGCATCGCCACGTAGTCGGACCTGATGTGGTAGGCCCCGCGCACGCTCTTCCACTCGGGGCTTGCAAGCCAGGAGGTATCCGGGATCAGCGCTTCGTCGGCATGATCGGGGTCGCCCATCCAGATCCACACCAGCGGGCCGCGCTCCGCGGTGGGGAAAGCGGCGACATTGGCGTTGGTGGGCACGATCGGCATCGAGGGCATGTTCACGCAGCGCCCCGAGGGATCGAACTGCATGCCGTGATAGCCGCAGACGAGCACGTCGCCTTCCAGGCGGCCCTTGGCGAGCGGGAACGAGCGGTGCGGGCAGCGGTTGCGCACGGCCACGGGCTCTCCCGCCAGTGTCCGATAGAGCGCGACGTCCACGCCCAGCAGCCGGCGGCTGATGATGTCGCGGCTGATTTCGTCCGCGAAGCCGGCGACGTACCAGCAGTTGCGCACCAGGGGCGTGTTCTGGTCGGCAAAGCGACCCATTTCCAGCGGAGAGGCGGCGGCGGGGATGGCGGTCATCTGGTTCATGTCGTGTCTCCGGTCAGGCGTCGAGTACGAGGGTGCCGCCGGGCAGGCGCGACACGCAGATGCACAGCGTGTCCCCGGCGGCGCGTTCCTCGTCGGAAAGATAGCTGTCGCGGTGGCTGATCCGCTCTCCCCCTTCCAGGACGGGGAGCGGGCACAATCCGCACTCCCCGCGGCGGCAATCCGACAGGACATCGATGCCGGAGGCGGTCAGGGCGTCGAGGATGCTCGTGTCTCGGCCGACTTCGACAGTGCGGCCGGTTCGCCGCAGTTCGACGGCGAAAGACGCATCGTCGGGAGCGGGACCGGCGGTGAAACGCTCCGAACGCACCCGCGCATCGGGCCAGCCCAGCGTCCGCGCAGCGCCGTGCACGGCCTCGATCATCGGCACGGGCCCGCAGACATAGACCGTGGTGTCATCGCTCTGGGCGGCGAGCAGCGCGGCCAGATCAAGGTGCTCGGCCGCAGGACCGCCGCTGAAGTGCAGCCTGCCCGCCGCGCCCGCCAGTTCCATCGCCTCGGCAGCGTAGGCAAGCTGGTCCAGCGAGCGACCGGCATAGACGAATTCGAAAGGCCGCCCTCGCCGCACCAAGCTCCGCAGCATTGCGTAAATCGGCGTGATGCCGATGCCGCCGGCGATCAGGAGACTGCGCCGGTCGCGCAAGTCGAGCGGGAAATTGTTCCTGGGACGCGAGACCTTGAGCTTCGTTCCTGGCGCAAAAGTATCATGGATATGGGCTGACCCACGCCGGCGATCCTCGCGCTGGACCGCGATCCGGTAATGATCGGCCCGGTCGTCCGCGAGCCCCTGCCCGCCGACAAGCGAATAGTGCCGCACGATGGGCCCGCTGAGATCGGAATGCGTATGAAGTTCGACATGCGCACCCGGCGCCCCGCGAGGCAGCGGAGAGCCGTCCGCCGAAGCCAGGACGTATTCCCGGATGCGCGGGGTGAGCTGGCGTACGCCCGCCACCACCATGTCGATCAATTGCCCGTGCACCGGCCTCTCCTTGTCTACCCGTTCTTGCGGAAACGATCGCGATCTCAGCCGCGATTCGATGCTTCGATAATCACTTTGGATCCAAAGTACGTCAATAACTTTCTATTTTTGTCCGATTTTGCCGAGTTTGGATCCCATTTTTGGATCCAGAAAACTTGGCGTGTCCACGCCGGATGTGTAGGTTCGCGGGCATGACGAGCTCTCTTCCGGACGACGCAACCACCCTGCGCGCCAAATCTTCGGCACTGACGCGACTGCGCGAAATGATCCTGCGCGGCACGCTGAAGCCCGGTGAACGGCTGCGGGAAGTCGAGCTGGCGGAGCGGCTTGCCATGTCCCGCACGCCCATCCGTCAGGCACTACCCGCGCTGGCGCTGGAAGGGTTACTCGTCCAGGCGGGAGTGCGCGGCTATGCGGTTCGCTCGTTCACCCGCGCCGAAAGCCTCCAGGCGCTTCACCTCCGCGCCGTGCTGGAAGGCTATGCGGCACGAAGCATCGTGCTGGCTGGCCGAGGCAAGGCGGTTGCCGACGCCCTCGCGCCGCTGATCGCGGAAGTGGACGAACTGCTGCGGGCGGGCACATTGTCGGAAGTTCTTGAGGAGCGCTACGGCGAGCTCAACGAACGATTTCACACCGCAGTCGTGGAAGGCGCAGACGATCCCCTGCTGCGAGACCTCATCGCCCGCTGCAACGTCGTGCCGTTCACGTCGCCTGCCGTCATTGCATTCGAAGAGCTGGAAGACGCCGAGATCATGGACCTCATGCGCCATGCCCAGCGCCAGCATCACGCGATCGTCAATGCACTGCGGGCTGGCGACACCCTGCGGGTGGAAATGCTGTTCCGCGAACACGCGACGACGCAGGAAAGCAGCATGGCAATGGGCGAAACGCTGCGGCGGTAGCGCCGCTATAACGGGAGCGGCATAGCTCCCAGCGACAATGCGATACGGGCATTCGCGCCCCGCATGCCTAGCATCCTTCTCAAAGCACCGCTTCAGCGGGTGCTGACTGGAGGATGACCATGGCAAGTGTCACGGCGGCAGCACCGCCAAGCATTGGAATCGGTGACGACGAGAAGATGTCCGTCTTCCAGATCGCCGCTATCGGCGTCTGCGTGTTGATCAATGCGCTCGACGGTTTCGACGTCTTGGCCGTCGCCTTCACCGCGCCGGCCATATCCCGCGAATGGGGCCTGGCACCGACCCAGGTCGGGGGACTGTTCAGCGCCGGACTTGCGGGAATGGGAATTGGCGCCTTCACGATTTCCCCGTTGGGAGACAAGCTGGGTCGGCGCCCCGCGATCCTGTTGTGCCTGGCACTGCTCGCAGTCGGAATGCTCGCGTCCGCGTTTTCGGGCGACCTGGGACAGTTGGCGGTGACCCGCGTCATAACCGGCCTGGGCATCGGAGGCATCTTGGCCAGCATCAATACGGTCGTGGCGGAATATGCTTCGCCGCGCCGCAGAAGCCTTGCCATCTCATGCATGGCGCTCGGCTATCCCGTCGGGGCAACGATCGGCGCACTGGCCGCCGTCCCGCTGATTGAAGCATTCGGTTGGCGGTCGATCTATGTGCTCGGCGCTGCGGCAGCCGCCCTGCTCGTCCCGCTGGTGCTATGGCTGTTGCCGGAATCCATTCAGTTCCTGAGCGCACGCCGCCCCGCAGGCGCGCTGGAGAAGATCAACCGGGTCCAGCGGAAACTCGGCCGCGCGCCGCTCGAAAGCCTGCCGCCGGTCACCGCCAATGCCGCCCAGAGCCGCTCCGGCTTTGCCGATCTGTTCGGCGGCCCGATGCTCGCCCCGACAATCCTTGTCATGCTGCTCAACATGTGCGTGATGGCGACGGTCTACTTCGCGATCAGCTGGACGCCGAAGATCCTGTCCGAGCTGGGCTTCAGCGACAGTATCGGCATTTACGCCTCGATGATGATGAACGTGGCAGGCGCCATCGGATGCCTTCTGTTCGGATTGCTCGCGAACCGCTTCGGTCTTCGCAACCTGTCGGCGGCGGTATTCGTGGGCATGGGACTGGCCCTCACCGCCTACGGACTGGCGCCGCCACGCGCCGTTGCGCTGATTGCCGCTGCGTTCATTACCGGCTTTTTCCTCAATACCGCAATTACCTGTCTTTATACGATCCTGCCGCAAGTGTTCCCGCCCGAAATGCGTGCCACCGGAACGGGCATCGGCCTGGGTGGCGGGCGGATAGGCGCCGTGGCCGGTCCCTATCTCGCGGGCATGCTGATCGCAGCAGGCTGGAGCCGCGCGGCATATTGCATTGCTCTGGCAGTTCCGATGCTGGCCGCTATCGCTATCCTTGCAGCACTGCCCATTGGCAAGAACGGTACCTCCATGCGAGACGGGTGATTGAACACCCGATCTCCGATCGCCTATCTGGCTCCTGTTCGGGAAGCCGCGCTGGAACTGCCTCTTAACGCTCCGGGCAAGCTGGAGGCGATCCATGGCGACGCCTTCTCATAAGCGTGGCCCACTTGCAGGACCGCCAGATCGGCGTGACGCCTGCCGATGATCTGGAGGCCGATGGGCAGCTTCAGCGCGCCGCCGAAACCGGCCGGCACCGCCAGTGCGGGAAGCCCGGCCATCGTCGCGGGAAGAGTCACCTCCATCCAGCGGTGATAGCTGTCCATTGCCTTGCCCGCGATTTCGGTCGGCCAGTGCTCGCTGACGTCGAAGGGGAAGACTTGCGCCGTGGGCAGCACCAGGAAATCGAAATGCTCGAAAGCGGCCTCGAACGCCTTGTAGATGCGCGTGCGCCCTTCGGAGGCCGCGGCCAGTTGCGGGCCGGTGAGCTTCATGCCGCCTTCCACTTCCCAGATCGCCTCCGGCTTCATCAGGGCGCGCTTGACCGGATCGTTGTAGAATGCCTGGAGATCGGCGCCAACGGACCAGTGGCGCAGTGTCTTCGCGGTCTGCCACATGTCCGAGGCGGGCTCGTCCAGCCGGGCAGCTTCCACCCGCATGCCTATGGCCTCGAACGCCCTGAGCGCCTTCGTGCAGGTGTCCATGACGCCCGCCTCCATCGGCAGCGCGCCGCCGAGATCGCCCAGCCATCCGATCCTGCCGCCCTTCCAGTCGCGGTCGAGCGAACCGGCGAACATCGCGGGATCATCGCCAAGCGAGAACGGCGAGCGGGCGTCGCCGCCTGCCTGGACGGACAGCAGCATGGCAAGGTCCGCCACAGTGCGGCCCAGCGGTCCGGATGTCGCGAAGTTCTGCCAGAACAGGTCGCTGTTCGGCACCGAGGGAACCCTGCCGAACGAAGGACGCAGGCCGAAGACGTTGTTCCAGCCCGGCGGGTTGCGCAGCGATCCCCCGAAGTCGCTGCCGTCCGCCACCGGCACCATGCGCAGCGCCAGCGCCACCGCGCCTCCCCCGGTGCTGCCGCCCGCAGCCTTGCCATAGGCATAGGCGTTGTGCGTGGTGCCGAAGACCGGGTTGTAGCTGTGCGAGCCGAGCGCGAATTCGGGCACGTTGGTCTTGCCGATGAAGACGGCGCCTGCCTTGCGCATCCGCGACACGACAAGGCTGTCCGCTGCGGGAATGTTCCCCTTCAGGATCGGCGATCCCTGCGTACTGGCGATGCCCTTGACCGGCGCGGTATCCTTCACCGCATGGGGAAAGCCGTGCAGCGGCCCATGGAAGCGACCGGCGGCCGCATCCTCGTCCATGGCCGCTGCCTGGCGCAACAGGGCATCGCCGTCCACGCGCGAAACCACGGCGTTGAAGCGCGGGTTCAGCCTGTCGATCTGCGCCAGATGCGCGCCCATCACCTCGCGACTGGACAGCTCCTTGCGGTGGATCGCGGCGGACAGGTCCGTCGCGTTCATCATGACGATCTCGTTTGCCTCGCCCTTGGAAGCGGTCTTTGCAAAGGCGGGCGCGACGGCGGTCAGCGCAATGGGCGCGGCAGCCAGAACCGTGCGGCGGTTCGCGGTCACGCGGTCAAGGATCGTTTCGCCCATCGTAGTCTTCTCCAGTGTCGGCCGGACCGCTTCTTCACTGCGGCAGGCAGCGGGTAAAGGTCCAAGTTATCCCTGCGGCGCGGGACCATGCCCGCGCCGTCGGTCGTTTGCAGGCCAAGCCCCGTGATCCGGCTCAGGCCGCGCGCTGCAACATGCCGAACAGGTCGCGCGGGTCATCGGGATCGGCGATGATGTCCAGTTGCTGGAAGAAGTCCGTGCCCTCCAGCTTGCCCAGCAGGTAGCGCAAGGCAGAGAAGTCCTCGATCGCGAAGCCGACGCTGTCGAACAGGGTGATCTGGCGCTCATCGGTCCGGCCCTGCGCCTCGCCGGACAGCACCTGCCAGAACTCGGTGACCGGATAATCGGCTTCCATCTGCTGGATCTCGCCCTCGATGCGGGTCTGCGGCTCAAACTCCACGAAAGTGGATGCACGGCCCAGGATGTCCTTGTGCAACTCGGTCTTGCCCGGACAGTCGCCGCCGATCGCGTTGATGTGGATGCCCGCGCCGACCATGTTGTCCGACAGGATCGTGGCATAGGCCTTGTCGGCGGTGCAGGTGGTGATGATCTGCGCGCCTTCGATCGCCTCCTGCGAGGTTGCGCAGGCGACCACCTTCAGCCCCGAACCGGCCAGGTTGCGGGCGGCCTTGCGGGTGGCCTCGGGATCGATATCGTAAAGGCGCACTTCCTCGATGCCGACGATGGCCTTCATGGCGATGGCCTGGAATTCGGCCTGCGCGCCGTTGCCGATCATGGCCATCACGCGCGATCCTGCCGGAGCGAGACGGCGCGCCACCATGGCCGAGGTGGCAGCCGTCCGCAGCGCCGTCAGCAGCGTCATTTCGGTCAGCAGCAGCGGATAACCGGTGTCCACCCGCGCCAGCAGACCGAACGCGGCGACCGTCTGAAGGCCCTTGGCGGTGTTGCTGGGATGGCCGTTGACGTACTTGAAGGCGTAGGCATCGCCGTCGGAAGTCGGCATCAGTTCGATGACACCTTCCTGCGAATGAGAGGCCAGCCGCGGCGCCTTCTCGAACAGCGACCAGCGGAGATAATCCGCCTCGATCGCATCGGTGAGTTCGCGCAGCACGTCCTCGATCCCGAAACGATGGACGAGGCGCATCATGTTCTCGACGCTGACGAAAGGTATGTAGGCAAGGGGAGAAGGCGGCGGAGCCATGGTCTGTCCTTTTCTGGCTTTTGCTCGGGCAGGACCATGCTAGCCTGACGCATCGCTGTAAAAAATCGCAGAACCGGCTTGCAAATCGTCTGTTCTTGAACAAATATTCCATAGTAATTGTGCAAATTGCACAGCCGAAAGCGCCTCGCCTTGTCCTCCCCAGCCAAATTCATTCCTGACGACCTCGATCGCCGGATCATCGCTCACCTGCGGGCGGATGGCCGCGCCTCGCTGTCGAAGCTGGCCGATGCCCTGGGCGTGGCGCGCGGTACCGTGCAGAACCGCCTCGACCGCCTGGTAGACACCGGGACGCTGCTGGGCTTCACCATCCGCGTGCGCGACGATTACGAAGACCTGTCCGTACGCGCGGTGATGATGATCGAGATCACCGGGAAGTCGACCACCCAGGTCATCCAGAAGCTGCGGGGAATGGTGGAGATCCAGACCCTGCACACAACCAACGGCAACTGGGATCTGGTGGCGGATATCCGCACGTCCAGCCTGTCCGAATTCGACCGGGTCTTGCGGCAGGTGCGGATGATCGAGGGGGTGCTGAACAGCGAAACCAGCCTTTTGCTGAGCACGGTCTGACTGGACCCCTCGCCCTCCCCCGAACTGGATGTTTCGCGGGCGAGGCGGCCCGGCGAAGGAAGGGCCTGATGATGATGCACGAAAAGGTGATGCAGTGAAGACATGGCTGGCAGGTACGGCGCTTCTGGCGAGCATGGCACTATCTGCAGGCGGGGCGGCGCATGCCGGCACGCTGCCGCCGTTGACCGGGCGCGTGATCGAGTATGACACCCGGCAGGTGACATGGCCGGCGCTGGACGTTTCGCCCGACGGTCGCACCATCCTTTTCGACCTGCTGGGAGACGTCTACGCACTTGCCGCAGAAGGCGGACAGGCCCGTCCGGTGATGACCGGGGATGCGTTCGATACGCAGCCGGTATTCTCTCCCGATGGCCGCCGCATCGCATTCGTCAGCGACCGGGACGGGCGCGACAACCTCTGGATCGCCGATGCGGACGGCAGCCATGCCCGCCGCGTCTCGCAGGAAGACAAGGGCGCCCCGCACTACGGATCGCCCGCGTGGTCGCCGGATGGCAGGACTCTCTATGTATCGCGCATGATCTGGGGCGTGCTGGCGTTCGAACTGTGGTCGTTCGATGTCGAGAGCGGCAGGCACGAAGTGCTGGTGAAGGCGCAGCCGAACGGTGACGATCCCCATCCCCAGCGCCGAAATGCGATGGGCGTGGTCGCTTCCCCCGATGGCAGGAGCCTCTATTATGCCACGAAGGCCGGGACGACCTGGAGCAGCGGCGCCCTGCCCCACTGGACGATCGCGCGCTTCGACCTGGCCACCCGCACGCAGCACACGGTGCTGACGACGCCCGGCGGCGGGATGCGCCCGGTGCTGTCGCACGATGGCCGCTTGCTCGCCTACGTCACGCGGGAAAAAGAGCAGACCGTGCTGCGCCTGCACGATCTCGAAACCGGAACCGACCGGCGGCTGCATGGCCCGCTCGATCCGGATGGACAGTCCGGCGGCTATTACGTCGACCTGATGCCGCGCATGGTGTTCTCCCCCGACGACACCGGCATCTACCTTGGCCTCGGCGGCGGATTGAAGCGGCTCGACGTCGCGTCCGGCACGCTCGCCGACATTCCGTTCGAGGCGCATGTGCGCCACGAGATGCCCTTGCCGCTGCGCCGCCAGCATCGGGTCGAGACCGGCCCCGTACATGTCCGCGTGATCCAGACCCCGCGACTTTCGCCCGATGGCAGGCAGGTCGTCTTCGGCGCCATTGGCCGCATCTATATCGCCGCCAACCGCAGTGGCGCAAAGCCCCGCCGCCTCGACGTGCCGGGAGCAGCCTGGCAGCCCAGCTGGTCCGACGACGGGCGCTTCGTCACTTACGTCACCTGGACCGCTAAGGAAGGCGGCCACGTCTGGGTCGCCGCCGCGGACGGCAGGACCGCGCCGCGCCGGATCACGACGCAGGCGGCGTTCTATTCCGAACCGCTGTTCCTGGCGGGCGGCAAGGACGTGGTCGCTTTCTCCGCCAGCCAACATGACCGGCTCTACCGCACCGCCGAAAGCCTCGGCCCCATGCCCTCGACGCTGATGCGCCTGTCTGTGGAGGGCGGCGAAGCGACCAGGCTGGGCGAAGTCGGCACGGCGATGGACCTGCGCCGCGATCCCGATCCGGCGCGGGTGCGCTATTATTCGGACGGCTGGATCTCCTCCCATGCAATCGCCGGAGATGGTGGGGCAAGGCGTCTCGCGAAGCTGGTCGCCCGGCCCGACAGCCAGTATTTCGATGCGCCCGCACCGCTCAGGAACGCACAGCTGAGCGCCGATGGCCGCACCGCGCTGGTGCGCCTCGCCTCGCAGCTTTATCTCGTTCCGGTGCCATCGGCGAAGGACGGCACGGCGCCCACCGTAAACGTCAGCGATCCCGCCTCGCACGCGCGGCGGATCACCGCGATCGGCGCCGACTACATGGACTGGGCACCGGACATGCGTTCGCTCGTCTGGTCGGTCGGCTCCACGGTTCGGCAGTTGCCGCTGGATGCCGCCCAAGGCGGCGCGCCAGCCGCCATCGAGAAGCGCGCCGGCGGCAAGCGCATGGACGTGGTACTGCCGCGCGATGTGCCCAGCGGCAAGCTGCTGCTGCGAGGGGCGCGCGTCATCACGATGAAGGCCGACGAAGTCATCGACGATGCCGACGTCCTGATCGTCGACAACCGCATCGCCGGCGTCGGCCCGCGCGGAACGATGAAGGTGCCGCCGGGCACCGAGGTGCGCGACATGACCGGCAAGTTCATCGTGCCCGGCTTCATCGATGCCCATGCCCACTGGTTCGAAACCCGCCGCCGCATCCTCGACATCGGCCACTGGGATTTCGCCGCGAACCTGGCCTACGGCGTGACTGCGGGGCTGGACGTCCAGACCTTCGATCCCGACGTTTTCGGCTATGCCGACATGATCGACGCCGGGCTGATGCCGGGCCTGCGCGCCTTCTCCACCGGTGAGGGCGTGTTCCGCAACAGTCCGATGGGCAGCCGCGAGGAAGCGATCGCCACGCTGCGCCGCTATTCCGACCATTACCGCACCCCCAACATCAAGCAGTACATGGTCGGTGACCGGGCCGAGCGTCGCCACCTGATCGAAGGCGCGCAGGCCTTGGGCCTGATGCCCACCACGGAAGGCGCCAGCGACTACCGCCTCGACCTGACCCAGATGCTCGACGGCTATGCGGGCAACGAGCACAGCCTGCCAATCGCGCCGCTCCATGACGACATCGTGCAGATGCTGGTGCGATCACGCATATCCACGGTGCCGACGATGCTGGTGCTCTATGGCGCGCCGAGCGCGATGGGCGCGATGGCGGCAGGGCACCAGCAGGATTTCGACGCCAAGCTGGGCCGCTTCGTCCCCGAATACGCCTTCGCCGCCAAGCGGGACTCCGTGACTTGGAACCGCGCCGATGGGCAAGGTTTCAGCCTGTTCGCGAAACAGGCAAGCGATATCGGGAGCGCCGGAGGACTGCTCGGCGTCGGCTCGCACAGCGTCGTTCAGGGGCTGTCCTATCACTGGGAACTGGAAGCCATGGCGTCCGGCGGCGCGAGCCCCTCGCAGATCCTGCATGCGGCGACGATCGGCTCTGCCGAAGTTATCGGGCGGGCACTGGACCTCGGCTCCATCGAGCCGGGCAAGCTGGCCGACCTGCTGGTGCTGGACCGCGATCCCACGGTCGACATCCGCAACACCCTTTCGCTGTCGCTGGTGATGCGGAACGGCCGCCTTTACGAGGCCGCCACGCTGGACGAGCAGTGGCCGCGCATCCGCAAGCGCGAAGCCCAATGGTTCGAAGACATGTCGCAAGAGGACGTCGCGCTGGCAATCCGCACCGCCGCAGCCTTCGAGGAAAAGCAGGGCAACGCGGCCTCGTTCGAATACTGATAAGAGATTGTTTAGAAAATGCCCAAGAGGGCATTTTCGTTGCGGCACCAGCCCCAGTTGGATTCTGGCGCCCCCACCCTACCACCCGCAGGATACTACCGTTGGGTGGTAGGGTGGGGCGCCTTAGGAATAAGGGGGCCGGTGCCGCAAAATTCGCTTTCAGCGAATTTCCAAACGGGCATTAAGGCCCACGAAAAAGGCGGCGGGTTCTGCACCCGCCACCTTCCGTTTGCCTTGCAGTGTCCGCGTCAGAACTCCAGGCGCACGCCCAGGGTCATGTAGCGACCGATCACATCGTAGTAGGGCGAGAAGTTCGAGTAGAGCGGCGGATCCTTGTCGAACAGGTTCGACACGTTGCCATAGATCTCGA
This sequence comes from Novosphingobium sp. ZW T3_23, assembly GCF_044987305.1. Taxonomy (NCBI): domain Bacteria; kingdom Pseudomonadati; phylum Pseudomonadota; class Alphaproteobacteria; order Sphingomonadales; family Sphingomonadaceae; genus Novosphingobium; species Novosphingobium sp. ZW T3_23. Next base: position 69,049 of record NZ_JBJDRF010000014.1, on the reverse strand, counting down.
AATACTTGCCGTCCTGGCCGAACGGAACCTTCTGGCTCAGCTGGACGTCGATGTAGGTATAGGCGGGAATGCGGTTGTTGGTGATCGGCGTGGCGCTCGTGCGGTTCCAGTAACCGGACGAAGTGTAGCGCGCCCGCACCAGTCCGCTGAAGCCGTCGCTGGAATAGCCGACCGAGGCATTGGCGCGGATGCGCGGCACGCCGTTGACGAAGGCATAGCCTTGCGACTTCACGTATTCGATCTTGGCGGTGCCGTCGTCGGTCGTGAAGTGGTTTACCCAAGTGCCGACGAGGCGGAAGATCACGCGACCGTTGGCCTCGTTCTCAACCGGCAGGCTATAGGCCAGTTCCGCATCCACGCCGTCCGTCTTGAATTCCGACAGGTTGACCTGCGAGGAGGCGATGCTGGCGATCCGGCCGGTGGAATCGCGGGTGATGTAGTTGCACAGGCTGGCGTTGCCGCCATTGCAGCGGTCGACCAGAACCTGCGCGCCGATGCTGGTGATGACGTCCTTGATCGCGATGTTGAAGTAATCGATCGAGGCGGTCAGGCCGCGCAGCGGGGCGGTGGTGATGCCGGCGGTCCAGGTGTCGGACTTCTCGGGCTTGAGCGCGGCATTGCCGCCGCCGTAGATCAACACGCTGCGGCTGCCTTCGCCGCTGAACTGCGGATCGACGACGCCCACGTAGCTGACGGTCTGGTTCGAATAGAGTTCGCTGATATTGGGCGCACGGATATCGCGCGAACGCGTGACGCGGCCGATCACGCCGGGCAGGAACTCGTTGGTGGCGCCCAGCTTCCACGACCATACGGTGCCGCTGGTGCTGTAGTCCGAGACGCGGACCGCGCCGTTCAGCTCCAGCTTGCGCAAGACCGGCAGGTCCTTGACGACCGGCACGACGATCTCGCCGAAGGCTTCCTTCACATCGTACTTGCCGCGCAGCGAGGTGAAGTAGAACGTGGAAAAGGCCTTGGCGGCATCCAGTTCGCCCACTTTGGCATTGGTCGAAAGATTGCGCCCTTCCGCGCCGATCGCGATCGAAACCGGGCCTGCGGGCAGTTCGAAAGGCTCGCCGCGCAGCGAAACGCCGTAAGTATCGAGCTTGTTGAGGCTGTTGGAGCGCGGGGTACCGGTGACGTAGTCGATCGCCGCCTGAGACGGCGCACCTTCTCCGAACAGGTTCAGCGGCACGCAGCCCGCCGCGCCCGAACGGCACACGGCCTGGCCCGTCGCCGGGTCGATCACCGCATCGACCGCGTTGGCAAAGTTTTGGGAAATCAGGAAGCCCGGCGTGTCGATCTTGTTGCGATACTCTCCGTGGCTGTAATAGGCCGAATAGCGCCAGCGTCCGTCGCCGAAGCTGCCATCAAGCGCCAGGGTGCCCTGGATGCTGCGGCGGTCGAGGTTGATCGTGCTGTACGAAAGATCCGCGTTGTAGCGGGCCATCGTGAAGCTGCTCTGCCCGGAGTCGGCCAGGATCTGGCGCACGTCGTCGTTCAGGAAGGCGTTGTCCGACCGGATGGTGACGCTGTTGGTGTGATCGCCGAACCAGGTATAGCTGTTCCAGTATCGCGAATAGCGAAAGTCGGCGCTGAGCTTCAACGTGTCGGTCAGTTCGTAGGAAGCCTTGGCAAGCGCGGCATAGCGCTTCTGCGGCGTTATGAGCGGGCTGCGCTCGTCGTCGGACGGTCCCTCGCCGCCGATCATGTTGGTGCCCACGACCGTGCCGATGTCCGGTACGCGAAGGGTTCCATCGGGATTGAAGCCCATGCCGCGCAGCCCTGCCGGCCCCGAAGTGATGTAACCGCCGATCAGGCGGGTGGCGTGGCCGACGTTCGGGGTCAGGGCATTGTTGACCGTGGCGAAGCGCCCCGTGTTCTCGCGGTCGGTCTTCTTCAGGATGCCCTTGTTGTCGACGAACTCTCCGCCGATAACGAAGTGGCCGCGACCTTCGGCGAAGCTGGTGCCGTACTTGCCTTCGATCCGGACCTGCCCGGCGTCGCCGCGCGACGAAATCCCGCCTTCCGCGCCAAGGCGCACGCCTTCGTAATCGCCGTCCACGATCATGTTGACCACGCCCGCGACCGCGTCCGACCCCCAGGCCGCCGAGGCACCGCCGGTGACGATGTCCACGCTCTTGACCATGATCGAGGGCACGGTGTTGAGGTCGTTGTCGCTGACCAGGCGGCGACCGTCGACGAGGACCAGCGAGCGGGTTTCGCCAAGGCCGCGGATGTTCACGGGGAAGCGGCCCGCCTGCGCGTTGGTTCCCGAGGTCTGGGGCGACTGCGAAGCCTTGAACTGTGGCAGATCGGCCAGCGCCGCGCCGATGTTGGGGCGGCTGACGATCTGGAGATCGTCCTGCGTCATGTGCAGCAGCGGGGTCGGTGATTCATAGCCCGGACGGTCGATGCGCGATCCGGTGACGACGATGTCGCCCGGCGTGGAAGAGGCGGCATCGTCGGAGCGGGACGGCGTTTCGGCCTGCGCCAGTACCGGCGTTGCCGACGCGCTCAGTGCGATGAGAGCCGTGCCCGCCAGAATCGACCGGCGGCGTGCGCGGAGAAGCTGTTCCATCATTTGAATCCCTGATCTTGCGGTCGCCCTCGGGAGCGATCTGACTTTGCCTCGCGGCAGGATCGATTATGAAGCGCAACCGCGGCCCAGGCGGAACATCCACTTTCCGGAAGTCGATGGGTCCAATGCATTACGCGCCTCCGCGGCATTGGACCCTTGATCCCTCGCGATATTGGATGTTGGCTGGACCGAACGGGTAGGCGAAGGGGATTGTCGCTTATGAACGGCAAGGGGATAGCCATGTTCGATCGTCGTCGGTTTCTGGGATCCGGCACTGCGCTCGCAGCGATGAGCATACCGTTCGCGCGAAGTGCCTTCGCGGCAGACACACCGCTGGATTGCGCGCTGGTCGGCGGCAAGGTCTGGACCGGAACCGGCGTACGCTCGGACGCGATCGGCATCGTCGGCGACCGCATCGTCGCCGTGGGAGCCGATGCGGTGAAAGCGCGCATCAGCGCATCCACGCGAGTGGTCGACCTGGCGGGCGCCTTCGCAATGCCGGCCTTTACCGACAACCACACGCATTTCCTTATGGGCTCCGACACGCTCTCCCAACCGGACCTGCTCAATGTAGGGAACCGCGCCGAGTTCGTGGCCCGCATCGCTGCTGCGGTGCAGGCACACCCCGGCGACTGGCTGCTCGGCGGATCGTGGGATGAACAGCGGATCGGCGGCGAACTGCCCACGCGCGACTGGATCGATGCGGTCAGCCCGAACACCCCGATCGCGATACCGCGCACCGACCTGCACAGCTTTCTCTGCAACTCGGTTGCCCTCAAGCTCGCCGGCATCACCCGTGACACGCCCGATCCGGCAGGCGGCGTGATCGTGCGCGACGCGAAAGGCGAACCGACCGGCGTTCTCAAGGACAACGCCAAGGCTCTGGTCAAACGCGTGATCCCGCCGCTGACACACCGACAGCTCGAAGCCTCGCTGCGGGGCGGCATCGCGCATAGCCTGAAGTGTGGCATCGCGCAGGTACATATCCCCGATCCCTTCGATTGGGACTGCTTCGACGCCCTCCGGCGCCTGCGCGCCAAGGGCGAGACGGATATGCGCTTCTACAACTTCGTGCCGCTGCGCGATTGGGAGAAGATGGCCGCCCTGGTGAAGGCCGAAGGCCGGGGGGACGACTGGCTGCGCTGGGGCGGCCTCAAGGCCCTGGTAGACGGTTCGCTCGGCGCCCGCACCGCGCTGTTCCACGATCCCTACACCGACGATCCGCACACGCGGGGCGTGCGGGTCATGCCGCTCGACGAATTGCGCGAAGCGGTGATCGCCGCCGATCGCGCGGGCCTGCATATCACCGTCCACGCCATCGGCGACGAGGCGAACGACGACATCCTCGATCTCTACGCCGAGGCCGAAGCCCTCAACGGCAAGCGTGACCGCCGCTTTCGCGTCGAACATGCCCAGCACATCGCACCCGCCACGATCCCGCGCTTCGCACGGCAGAAGGTGATCGCCTCGGTCCAGCCCTATCACGCCGTCGACGACGGTCGGTGGGCGGTCAAGCGCATCGGCGAAAAGCGCCTCAACGGCACATACGCTTTCGCCTCGCTGATGAAGAGCGGGGCAACGGTGACCTTCGGTTCGGACTGGCCGGTCGCGCCGCTCAGCCCGATGGCGGGCATCCATGCCGCCGTCACGCGCCGGACCATCGACGGCGCCAACCCGGAAGGCTGGCTGCCCGACCAGAAGGTCACGGTGGAACAATCGCTTACGGCCTATACCGTGGCCAATGCCTATGCCGGCTTTCAGGAGGATCGGCTCGGACGGATTGCGCCGGGCTTCCTTGCCGACATCACCGTGCTGGACAGCGATCCCACGACCATCGATCCGGAAAGGTTACTCAAAGTGGAGGTATTGCGCACCATTGTCGGCGGACGGGAACGCTACACGGGAGCCGGCGCATGAGCCGGTGGTCCCCGCGCAATGCCGCCGAAATCGCGGCGCTGGTCGCCCACCACCCCCTCGCCTGGGTGGTATCGGGTACGCCCTCGTTCCATGCGACGCCGCTGCCGCTGGTAGCGGATCTGGCGGCGGACGGGAGCATCGCCGCGCTGATCGGCCACTTCGCGCTGGCCAATCCGCAGGTCGAGGCGCTGCGGCAGCAACCGCGCGCGCTGCTGCTGTTCCAGGGCGCGCAGGGGTACATCTCGCCTGAACTGGTGACGCAGCCGCAATGGGCGCCGACGTGGAATTACGCGGTGGCGCGCTTCGAAGTGGACGTTGCCTTTTCACCCCAGGACAACGGCGAGGCACTCGACCGCCTGATTGCCCATATGGAGGGCGATCGCCCGGACCGCTGGACGGTAGCGAAGATGGGCGAGCGCTACGAGCCGATGAGCCGCCACATCATTGCCTTCCGGGCCACGGTGCTGTCCTGCGAGGCGACCTTCAAGCTGGGCCAGGACGAACGTCCGGAAAGCCTTGCCCAGATACTGGCCGGGCACCCGGATGCGGGGCTGGCCGCAGCGATGCGGGAGGCGAACCAGCCGCTGTCCCGGACCTGATCCGGGACAGCGCCGTCAGTCCACCACCGAGCGCAGTACCTCTAGCGCCCCGCGCGCTTCGTGCTGGTCCAGGCTGGCGAAGCCGATGCGCAGGCCGCGCGGAGCACTGTCGCGCGTCATGAACGAGCGGGACGACGCGAAGCGCAGCCCGGCCGCCGCCGCGCCCGCCTCTATCCGGTCCAGCATGTCCTCCGACGCAAAGCGAAGCCAGAAGGCCAGGCCACCGGGAGGCATTTCATAGCTCACCCGGTCGCCCAGAGTGGCGTCCAGCGCGGCGGCGAAAGTGGTGCGGCGCTGGGCATAGATTTGCCGCACCTTGCGCGCGTGGCGGCTCAATTCGCCGCTTTCGATCAGTTCGGCAGCGGCCGTCTCGGTAAGGGTGTTGCCCATGCCGTCCACCAGCGAGACGACATGGGCCAGCGCCTCGATCACCTCCACCGGCGCGGCTATGTAGCCGATGCGCAGCGCGGGCAGCAGCAGCTTGGACAACGACCCCGCGTAGATAACCCGCCCCGGCGCATAGGCCGCCATCGGCAACAGCGGCTGCGAGGCGAAGTGGAATTCGTGGTCGTAGTCGTCCTCTATCACGGCGAAACCGAACTGACGGGCCAGGTCCAGCAAGCGCAGGCGCCGTTCGGGTCGCAAGGCCACCGTTGTCGGGAACTGGTGGTGCGGCGTCACGAAAACGGCCGCCACGCGGTTGCGGCGGCAGGCCAGTTCCACGTCTTCGAGACATATGCCGTCACGGTCGAGGCCCACCGGCACGATCTTCGCACCGCGCGCCGCGAAGGCAGCGACGGCGGGCTCGTAAGTCAGTTCCTCGACGATCACCGCGTCGCCGGGACGGATGAGCAAGCTGGCGGCGAGGAAGATGCTGTTCTGGCTGCCGCGGGTGATGCAGATGTTGTCCGCCGTCACCGGCAGGCCGCGCTGGCTCTTCAGCATTTCGGCCACGCTTTCGCGCAGGACCGGCGCGCCGCGCGGATCGCGGTATTGCAGGCCGTTCGCGCGCACAAGGCGCTGGGCGGCGGCGCGATAGGCGCGGGACAGCAGTTCTACCGGAAACAGCCGGCCATCTGGAGCGCCTTCGTCCAACTTGAGACCGGGCCCTTCCGGAAGGGCCAGCGGGTGTTCCGGGCCGGAGATAAAACGATACTCGGCGCGCGCGGCGTCTCCGGGCCCCTCGGGAGCCGGGGAAGGACCGGGATCGGGCAACGCGGCCGATACCATGGTGCCGCGCGTGCCGGCCGAAGAGAGCCAACCCTGCGCGATCAGATCCTCGTAGGCCAGGACCACCGTCTTGCGGTTGATACCCAGGCTGACAGCCAGTTCGCGGCTGCTGGGCAGGTAACTGCCGGACGTAAGACGACCGCTTTCGATATCGCGGATCACCGCCTGGATGATCTGCATGTAAATGGGTTCGGTTCTTCCGGCGTCGATGCGCTGGCTAAGGCTGATCTGCCAGGGACGCAGCATTGTCAGCGGGCGGCAATCGGACGGTCATTCATCCCGAACGTCTAGCCGAGCAGGCGGACCTGTGGCAACTGCTGCTCATTCCGCCGCCGGAACCCGTTCTCTAAGTGCGGCCAGCGCTGCGGCTGCGATCAATGAGCCCGCTCCCATGAGCACGGCAACGCTCGATAGCGCGAACCCCGCGTTGAACAGGAAGCCCGCGACGATCGGACCGAGTGCGGCACCGCCCCGGCCGAGACCGATGACGAAACCCGTTCCGCTCGCGCGCACCGATGTGGGGAAGACCTTCGCGAAGAGGGCATAGAGACCAACCACACCGGCATTGGTGCAGAAGCCTGCCGCTCCGGCGATAAGCGCCAACCCGGCAAGCGTATCCTGCCCCTGGCCGAACAGCGAAACCAGCACGGTGGATGCCAGCATGGCAACGATCACCAGCTTGCGCACCGCGATCCGGTAGGTCAGCAGGCTTAGCAGGGTGGCGCCGGCCAGGCCGCCGACATTGGCCCAGACCAGCACGTCACCCGCCTTGGACGCGGCATAGCCCATATCCACGACGATCTTCGGTATCCACTTCAGGATGAAGTAGAAGGTCATGATGTGGCAGAAGTAGGCAAGCGTCAGCAGGATGGTGCTGCGCGCGAGGCCGGGGGCGAAAAGCTGTGTTATGGAGGCTTTCGTGGCGATGACCGGCGCGGGCGGAAGGGCGGGCACGGTTTCGTGGCCCAGCCGGTGCAGGTTGGCGTTGATCCGCTCCAGCGCGCCGGGTCCGCGCTTCTGCAGGAGGAAGCCGATCGATTCCGGCAGGAGGAACCAGGCGATCGGCAGGAACACGGCCGTCGCCGCCGCCCCGAACATGAAGACGTCGCGCCAATGGCCGGTCGCGAGCAAGCTGGTAGCGATCGATCCGCCGACTATGGCGCCCATCGGGTAGCCTGCGGCCATGATCGCCACGGCCAGGTTGCGATGGCGGTCGTTGGAGAACTCCGCCACCAGGGCGTTGGTGCAGGCCAGCATTCCACCGATCCCCAGCCCGGTGACGAGCCGGATGACCGAAAGGTACACCACGGAGCCGGCCGTCGTCGCCATGGCCATGCCGCCCGCCATGATGACGAGGCAAGCCAGCACCGTCGGCCGCCGTCCGATCCGGTCTGCCAGATTGCCCAGCGCCACCGAGCCCACCGCCATGCCGATAAGTTCCATCGACAGCACCAGCCCGAGGGCGGCACGGTCGATCCCCCATTCCGAGGCGATCCCCGGCGAGGCGAAGCTGATCGCCAGGACGTCGAACCCGTCGAGCGCGTTGAGCAGGACGCAAAGCGTCACCGCCGCGATCTGCAACGGTTTCATCGCACCATGCGACAGGATGGTCTGGGGGTCTCTGGTCATCATGGTGTCCGCTTATGGTCCGTCGAAAGCGACGGCGGATGATGGGCGGCGCGGTCGATCCGGCCGTAGGTTCGATCCAGGAAGCCAGCGGCCATCACGACCACCGGTACTGGCAGGGCAAGGCAGAGCAGCGCGGTGCCGCTCTCGACATCGTGCATCGTGAGGTAGCCGATCAGCAGCGGACCACAGGCAGCGCCCAACCGTCCCAGGCCGAGAGCCCAGCCCAGCCCGGTAGACCGCACGGCAGGCGGATAGAACAGCGAGGCAGCGGCAATCATGCCTTTCTGGCCGCCGCCGATGCCTACCCCCGCGATCATCGCGGCCGCGTGGAACGACGGGCCACCCTTTTGGGCGAAAGTGCCGAGCAGCACGATGCCGGTCAGCCCCACTGCCGCCATCGCCGCGAGCGCGCGGAATGGCCCCATCCGGTCCGCCCACCAGATCATCGGCAATGCGCCCAGCGCCGTGCCGAGCGTGAACATGCTCGTGGCGGCCACGGCGCTGGAATAGGGCAATCCTTCGCGCGCGCTGAGCAAGGGCAGCCACGACTGGAGCGCGTAGAACAGGCCCAGGCCGATCGAGAACATGATCCAGAACGACACGGTTCCCGCCTTGAGGTGTGGAGCGAAAAGCACGGCCAGCGGACGGCCGACTGGTACGCCTGCCGCTTCCCCGCCCCGGGCGGGCAAGGCCATGCCGAGCAGGGCCGACACCAAGGCGAGCGGCACCGCCGCCGCCCAGGGCGCCCTCCACCCCCAGCGCGGGACGATCCAGCCGCTCACCAGCCCTGCCGCCAGGAATCCTATCGAGAACGCGACGTAGATGCCCACGACTTGCGCGCCGCGCCAGCGCATGGTCCCATGTCGGCTGGCGATCGAAACCGCGCTTGGGAGCGCCGTACCGATCGACACCCCGGTGAAGACCCTGCCCAGGACGAGAACCGCGATGGTCGAAGCGGTCATGCAGACCGTCGTCGCCAGCGCCAGCGAAACCATCGCGCCGCAGATTACCGGGCGCTCGCCAACGCGATCGGCCAAGGGCGCGACGAAGATGTAACCCAGCAAGAGACCGAAGATCGCGGAAGACAGCAGTGGACCCACCAGCGCGGTGTCCAGGTTCCAGTCCCGGATCAGTCCCGGCATCGAGAAACTCAACGCCTGAAACGCATAACCGCTGACGAACAGGGCCATGGCGCAGCACAGGATGACCTGCCCTTCGCCCAGCTTGGTCCGTACAACCCGCACATTCTCTCCCACCGCCTGCGGCCTGGACGGGAGGCTGCTCCCCTTCCAGACCGGAGCGGCGATCGGGAAAGCGGAAGCGGCCACCACGTCAGAACCGCAGGGTCATCATCGTCTGGACGAACAGGTTATCGCCATAACCCGCGCGGCGTAAGACCTTTCCGGCATCCACGTAGTTTGCGAAAAAGGTCAGCGCGACGTGGGGGTTCAGCGCCCAGTTGGCCTTGAACCGGGCGATGTTGGCGACATGCTTGCCCGCCGCGTTCTGGGTGCCGGCATAGACCTGGGAATTCCCGCGATAGACCGCATCGCTCTGGTTGGGCCGCCAGTAGAAGCCGGTCTCTCCCGTCACGGAGAACTTCCGCGTCACCGGCACGACCAGCGTGGGTGCCACGCCCATCAGGTTGGTGGCGCCCAGGTAGTTGTCGTCACTAAAGATGATCGTGGCGTTGTAAAGGAAATTGAACGAGCCGACCTTGCCGGAACTGTCGAAAGTGCCGCCGCCCGAAGCGTAGTCGGCATGGAAACCGAGTCTGGGCGACGAAGCGCCCTTGCCGAGAGCGACAGACTGGTTGGTGCTCACGGCCCAGGCATCGACCGCGCGGACACCGAAACGGCCGTCTTGCTTCATTGCCGTCCAGTCGAACGCGACCGGGCCGAGGCGGCCCCAGAGCCGCGCACCGTACGTCTCGCGCCGGTCCTTGCCCGAGAGGCGACCGAGCGTGCGGTCGTCGTCCTCGAAATGATAATAGAAGGGATCGAGATAAACCGCCGTCCGGCCCTTGGCAGCGCCGCCCGCAACGACGAAGCTGGAATAGACGCCGCTCAGGGTTTCGCCGTTGCCGATCTTGTCGTCCAGCAGACCGGTGCCTTGCTCGGTCGGCACGAAATGGAAGGCGCTGAAGCGGAACCGCCGCCAGTCCATAGACAGGCGCGCGCCGTTCATCGAGACGCGAATGTTGGGATTTTCACGCGGGCTGATGATGAAGCGCGGGCCGTCGAAGAACTCCTGCCGCCCCACCGTCACCCGCGCCGTGCCCGATCCCACCGGCGCGCGCACTTCCGCGAAGAGCTGCTGGACGATCAGGTCGTTCTGCTGGATCGCGATATGGCGGTTCTCGTTCTTCCCGAAGATGCGGCCCGATGCCAGTTCACCGTAGAAGCGCACCGAAGGGCCGATCCTGAGATCGGCGCCCAAGGTCGTGCGCGAGAGCACCTCCACGCGGTTGGTCGTATCGGAAAGCAGGGGGCGGGTGGAAAGGCTGACGCTGTCGCGCTGGTCGCCGTTCAGCGTCAGCGAGACGTCGCCGTCCCCCGCCAGCGGAATGAACTTGAGCGGAGAGGCCCATTCCTGCTTAGCCTTAGGGGCCCGCTTCGCCTTGGGGTTTCGCAGAAAGCGCCAGTCCTCCGCTCCCCGGAGCATCATGTAGTTGGGTCCGGTACGCGGCCCCTGCCCGTCCGCTTCGGCCGGATAAGGCGACTTCAGCGGATCGCGTGCCGGGGCGCCGGCGGGAATGACGGGCTGCGGCGTCGCGGCAACCACCGTTTGCGCGGGAACCGGCTGCGCGTCATCGCCCGCGGCTGCGAAAGCGCAGCCCGGCAAGAGCAATCCGATTGTCACGCATCCGGCGAGGCCCCGATCGCGCAGCGGAATGGTCCGGTTGCGCATGATCTTCCTCTCGCGGCTTATCCGAGCGGGATTTCCATGAGATCGCGGCCGACCACGATCTCGCCTTTGAAGTGTTTGGCCACTTCGCCGCGCCACATGTCGTCGGTGATCCATTCCATGTCGCCGGGCACGAAATGGCTGAGCACCAGCTTCTTCACGCCCGCGCGGGCGGCGATCCGGCCCACCTGTTCGGCAGTGGTGTGGCTCTCGATCAGGTGGTTGCGGAAAGTGGGGGTGCCGTTGGCCCGCTTCACCAGTTCGTCCACGCCGGGCACATAGAGAACCTCGTGAACCAGCACGTCGGCGCCCTTGGCAAAGTCGGCCAGGGCCGGATTGTAGGCGGTGTCGCCCGAGTAGACGACGCTGCCGTAAGGCGTCTCGAAGCGATAGGCCAGGTTGTCGAGCGGGGGATGCGGCGTGGTGAAAGCAGATACCTTCACGCCGCCGTCCGACATGACCACCCCCTGCTTCGACGCGAAATCATGCGCGCGCAGCAAAGTGGCAGGATCGACGCGGCCTTCGTCGGACATGCGGGTGGCGATGTCCATGCGGTTGAGCCGCCAGAAATCGGCTGCCATCGCCTCGATCCCGACCGGCCCGTAAGCATCGACCGGACGACGGAGTGCTCCCGCCGCCCACATGTTGTAGACGAGATTGCCGAATTCGAGCTGATGATCCGAATGCATGTGCGAAATGAAGATCGCGCGGATATCGGCAAGCGGGAGCCCGGCTTTCACGATCTGCGCCGTCACGCCCATGCCGGTGTCGATAACGTAGACCTTGCCGTCCACCACCAGGGCGTTGGCCGGGTTCGAGCGCGTTCCACCAACGCGAGGGCCGCCCTTGGTACCGAGCAGAACCAGCTTCGCGCCCTTGGCCGGGCCAGACTTCACGCCTGTAGACTTCACGCCTGCCGACTTCACGCCTGTCGCCTGGGCAAGCAAGGAGGAAGCGGAGCCTGCGAGAAGCCCTCCAGCAACGGTCGTCACGCCCGCTTGCAGCACCTTACGGCGATTGAGCATGGAAATGGATGGCGCAGAAATCATGAAATCCTCTCAAATCCAGCCCTGGCCGGGCTTGTTGGCATCCGCCTAACACCACCGACCTCGTCAGGTCAACACGAATGCGAATAGCATTCTGTTTTTCGCGCCCATGGACAAGAACCTCCCCATGCGCGATGCCGCATTCATGACGGACGCAAGCCTGACCATCGACATCGAAGACGATCTCCTCCGGGTAGGCGTGATCCCCGCGCTGCAATCCCGCAGCCGCACGTTGCGCGATCGGCTGATCCAAGAGTCGTTGGCGATATCGCGGAAAGTGCCGTTCGACGATGTCAGCATCATCGACATCTGCGCCTCGGCGCAGTGCTCCACCGGGGCGTTCTATTCCAGGTTTCCCGACAAGATTACGCTCTTCAAGGCAGTGATGGTCTTCGCCGCCGCCGAATCCGGACCACTACTCGAACGAATAGTCCGCGAAGAGAAGTTCGAGGACATTCTGCCGAAACTCATGCGCGCGCAGGTCGATCGTTATCTGCGCCAGAAGACCTTCTTCCGCTCCGCGTTCAAGGTCAGTCTCGAATGCGAAGAGGCATGGGAGCCGTTTCGGCGCAACGCCCACAATCTGGCCACGGCGTATATCCAGCGCGTACTCGACGTCGATGGAGTGGATCGGGACCGTGTAAGTGTCGATCGAATCCGCTTCGCCTTCCAAGTCATGTACGGCGTGCTCAACAATACCTTGAGCAATCGCCCCGGACCATTTGTGCTGGAAAGTGATATTTTTCCTGAAATGTTGCAGGAATCGGTAATGGCAACAATGAAACTTCCGAAGATATAAAACATATCTGCCGCCTAACCGGCTTCTATCGGATCGGCTTCATGGCATCATCCGGCGCCGGAGTCAGGCGCTCCGGTCGGTCGAGCGTGTAGCGGGCCAGAGCATTCGGCCTTTGCATTCTTCGGAACCCACGATAGGCCCGCGCCATGATGAACATTCCCTGGGACCAGCCCGCAACGCTGATCGATCTGGATGGCAAGACGCCGGTGATCGGATCGATGCTCGAATGCGTGATGCATTTCTCGCTCTTCAAGCCTTTCGCCAAGGAGCAGGCGCGCATCCTGTTGACGCGGCCTGTGTTCCGCGAAGGCCGCAGGACCCGCACCTGGATTCTCAATCCCGACGAGATCGCGAAACTCGTCGAGCGGCTCGATGCCGAGCGGAAAGCTGCCCAGTAACTTGCAGCCGGCACCTAAATAGCGATCGAGATTGGGGCTGGCGTCGTCGCCCACCAAATCTCGACGCGCCGGTAGAGGGGGATGGCCCCTTTCAATCGCGGAGAGAATGGTCTCACTGCAATGGCGTGTCCCAGGCACCCCAGCAGATTTTGACATCGCTCCGAGCATATTATACGATATACATCGTTATTTTGCCGGAGATTGAGCCTTGGATAGCGCTGACGACGATGCACCCGCCCGATCGCTCGGCAGTCGCCGCATCCCTAAGCGCAAGCACCGCTCCACGCCCCTCGTCTCGCTCGACCGACGTGGACTGATCCGCGCCGGGCTGGCGGGCGCACTCCTGCCCGCGTTCGAAACGACGCTACAGGCCGCAGCCTCGCCTTCGTCCCTGCCGCGAAAAGTCAGTTCCGTACTCGCGGGCCGCGGAAAGCCTTTCAAACTGGGCTTCGACGGTGGCCGCGCAACCAGCCTGTCGGCCGCCTCGGACACCGTACCAGGCGATTTCATCCATGCGGGCGCCGGGCTTGGAAATGCCGCCGGAACCTATCGCATCGCAGAAGGGCCATGGCAGCGTTTCGAAACGCGCATGCAGGAGCCGGAACGCATCAGGCAGACCGCGAGCGGGATGGAGACGCGCTACCTTCTCGCTGCCGGCATCTCCGTTACCAGCAGTCTCGCCCTTGAAGACGATGGACTGTACCTGACACTGACGCTTTCCAACGAGACGGCCAGGCCGATCGAGTTCGGCGATCTTGCCCTTCCGCTGCCGATCAACATGATCCACGCGGCAAAAGGCGATCCCGATGCTCTCCTCAAGCACAGCTTTATTTCCGGTCGCAGCTCGCACATTTTCTGGCAGCGCAAGGACAGTCGCACCCCTTGGCTTACCATGCTGCCGGAGAACGGGGCAGCGCTGGAATACTGGGATGCGCCCAAGAAATCGCCGGACCTCTACAGGGTCTTTTTCCACGCCGCCGCCGAAGTCGCCGCCGTGCAGGCGGCAGGTTCGCGCTGGCGCCTGCCCGCGACCAGCCTCACGCTCACGGCGGGGGAAACAGCCCGGAGAGGCGTCCGTTTCCTGCTCGTGGACGGTTACGCCGCGATGCGCCAGACGATTGCCGCGCACGGGCTGATCGACGTCGAAGTCGTGCCGGGCATGACCGTGCCCACCGATCTGGACGTAACGCTTTCGCTGGGTTCCAGCGTACCGGTCGTCCGGTTGGATCCCGAGCACCCTACGCAAACCGAATGGACGCCGCTTGGAGAACGAGCCGGTCGCAAGCTTTTTCGCCTGCGCTTCGCCCGCCTCGGTGAGAACCACGTCACGCTGCATCAGGCAGACGGCGGGCGGACCACGTTGGAATTCTTCGTGACCGAACCGGTCGAGACGATGATCGCCAAGCGCGGGGCCTTCATCGCCGCACGCCGTCATCGCGATCCCGCGAAATGGTACGACGGCCTGCTGGCCGAATGGAACATGGAGAGCGAAACCCTCCTCGGCCCCGATAACTACGACCGGATCAAGGGTTGGCGTATCTACGAAGTGACCTGCGACGATCCAGGCCTCTCCAAGCCCGCATTCCTTGCCGCCAAGAACGCGGAATACCCGGTGCAGGCCGAAATCGACGCGCTGGACGATTATGTCGAGCACTTCGTCTGGGGCGGGCTCCAGCGGACGACCGACGAGGAGTGGCCTTACGCGCTCTACGGCATTCCAGACTGGAAACGGAACCGCGACAGCGCGGATCCGGGCGAAAAAGGCCGCAAACACTTCTGGCGGCCTTACGACTACCCACACATCGCGCTGATGTATTTCGCGCTCTATCGCATCGCGCGGGACCGGCACGGTTTCCGCACGCGGCTCGCCGCAGCCGACTACCTCGAACGCGCCTTCGGCACAGCACGCGCCATGTTCGTGATCCCCAAGGAAATCATCGGCTGGGAGGCCGATTCCACCGGCTTCTACAACGAACTGGTTATTCCCGACCTGATCGAGGCCTTGCGCCGCGAAGGCCGGATCGCGCAGGCCGACGAACTGGCCGGGCACTGGGAGCACAAGGTCGCCCACTTCGTGAACGAGGTCGACGATCTCTTCGCCTCGGAATACGCTTTCGATTCCACCGGCTTCGAATCCACGCAGGCGATCGCCCGCTACGCGCTCGACCGACCGGAGCGCTTCCCGCCCGAACGTGCTCGCGCTTTCGCCAGGCGTCAGATGGATGCCAACCTGTTCTGCCGGGGGTGGTTGCAACCGTCCTACTACACTCTCGGCAGCGATTACCGTGCGCAGGCGGGTGATTCCTATACGCTAAGCTACATGGCGCAGATGGGCGGTTGGGCCATCCTCGATCATGCCCTGAACGATACCTCCGATTACCGTCCGCTGCTGCGGCTTGCCCATGCCTCGGCCTTGAGCAGTTGGGCCTTGCTGAACAGCGGCACGCCGGAAAGCGATTACGGTTACTGGTACCCCGGCAAGGCCAACGACGGCGGCGCGGGTGGCGGCTTCGAGCCCGCCGCTCTTGGTGAGACATGGCTGGACCAGCCCCATCGGCACGGGTCGTGGTACTATTCCTGCGAAATCGACCTGGGCTTCTGCGGGGCCCTGCGCGCAGCAGCGACCACGCTGGTGGATGACGAACTATTCGGCCGCATCGCCCTTTCCGGTGCGCTGGAAGAACGCGACAACCAACTCCTGGTCCATCCGCGCGACGGTGTCCGCCGACGTTTTCATGCGCGCCTCGGGGAACACGTCCTCGACATCCAGCTTCTGGACGACGGCCGCTTCGCCTCTGAAACGCCGATCCGGGTCAGCCCTCGGCTCGACCGATGCGAGTTCGAGATCGAACACTCGGCGGGCCCAGCCCGCACCTTGAGAATCCGCATCTCGGACGGGAACTCGCTGCCCTGGAACTTGGCAGGATCGAGCCGATCCTCGATTGCCGAGGTATACGTCCTCGACGTGAAACAAGGCGCTCTGCGTACCATTGTGAGGGCTCGGGCGGGGTAGCCTTGCTTCGAGACGAATAGGATGCAAGTCGCTTAAAACTCGACTGAGCATCTCTCGCGAATTTCCAAACGGATCCTTAGGCGCTTCAACTTAGCGCCGATGTGAGCTCGCCGGGCTGCTCGAGGTTTATGAATCTGAAGTCCGGAACGAAATCTGGCCTGGCCCCGAACCCAATCGACGTTACGGGAGTTATCCTCGAAAACCCAGCTCTCCGCATTCGGCAGCGCAGGATGCAGGAACACCGCTTAATATGTCTTCTAGCCCTCCATCCATTACTGGTAAGGCCGATAGCTCCAGCATGGCCGAGGCGGTAAGGGTTCATGACTGGTCCCTCAGCCCGCTTGGGTCGAGAGACGGCTGGCCGCAAAGCCTGCGCACAACGGTGGATCTGATGCTCGCCTCAGGCCACGCGATGTGCCTCCTCTGGGGGCCCGGTCTGACGCTCATCTACAACGATGGCTACGCCGATTTTCTTGGTGCGCGACATCCGGGAGCACTTGGCCAGTCGTTCCAAGAGGTATGGGCGGAGATTTGGGATGACATTGGACCGCTCGTGGAGCGGACCTATGCCGGAGAAACCACCACGGTTACCGACATGCCCCTCGTCATGACGCGCAAAGGATTCGCCGAGGAGACCTGGTGGACCTTCTCTTATTCTCCCGTCTTCGACGATGACGGTGCCGTCGCGGGTCTTCTCGACGTCGCGTCGGACAGTTCGGCCCGCGTTCTCGCTGAACGGGAACGTGATGAGGCCGAGGCCAAACTACGCGATAGCGAGGCCTTCATGCGCAACGTGCTGGCTGCTTCGACGGACTGCATCAAGGTCGTCGAGCTGGACGGCAGCCTGTCATTCATGAGCGAAGGCGGCATGAAGGCCATGGAGATCAGCGACTTCAATGACGTGAATGGCTGTATCTGGGCGGACATGCTGAAAGACGGCGGCACGGAACTCGCACTGGGGGCTCTCGAAGCGGCAAGGCAAGGACGCTCCACGCACTTCGAGTCTCCCGCAGATACCTATCTGGGAACACCGAAACACTGGTCGGTATCGGTTTCGCCGATCTTTTCGGAAGCAGGAACGGTCGAGAGGATCTTGTCCGTTTCCCGAGATCACACGGCGCTCGAACAATCACGTGCCCAGCAACGATTGCTCAATCAGGAGCTGAATCACAGGCTCAAGAATATCCTGGCGATGGTTCAGTCGATCGTCAGTCAGACATTCCGCGATGCAAAGTCGCTCGATGAGGCGGCTCCCGCTCTGGCGTCGCGGCTCGTGTCGCTCGGACACGCCGCCGATCTCCTCACGTCGTCCTCCTGGCACGGAGCGGATCTGCGCACGGTGGTCAATGCGGGACTGGCTGGCATCGATGGGCATCGCGACCGGATCTTCGTGAGCGGTCCGCCGCTTCACCTCAACGCCCAGGCCGCACTCGCGATGACGCTCGCCCTGCATGAGCTTGCGACCAACGCGATCAAGTATGGCGCCTTGAGCAATGACGCCGGCACGGTGGTCCTGGAATGGAGGATCACCGGTCCGCAGGATGCCCAGCGTTTCTGCCTGCGCTGGGAAGAGCGGGATGGACCTGAGGTGGCAACCCCGACGTCGCGTGGATTTGGCTCTCGCCTGATCGAACGATCGCTACGTTCTTATTTTCGAGGAGAAGCCAACCTGGGTTTTCCACCTGCCGGTGTCGTATTTACGATCGATGCCCCGCTGCCCGATAATGTCGAAGGAACGAAGTGATCATGGGACAGGCAGTTCCACCCAGAGCCATCCTCATCGTCGAGGACGAGCCCATCATCCGGCATGACCTGATGGATTTCTTCGAAGACCATGGGTTCCGGGTCTTCGAAGCGTCGGGAGCCGACGAGGCCATCGAAATACTGGCCGCCAATCCCGCGATCGAGGCCGTTTTGACGGATATCCAGATGCCGGGGTCGATGGACGGTATCCGACTGGCACATTTTGTAAGGGACCGTTATCCGCCGACGATTCTTATCGTCGCGTCAGGCGCCGTAAAGCCGAGGGCCTCGGAACTGCCGGAACGGGCAATGTTCGTGTCCAAGCCGTTCGATCCGCGATCAGTCCTGCGCGAGATCGACCGCCTATCGTAGTGGCCGGGGAATCGGCTTTTGTCTGGGATCCCCGCACATACCGATCCCTCATGTTCGAGTGGAAGTGTCGGACTCAAACGTCCGAAGGAAATGGTCGATCTCGGTAGCTGCTTTCACCACGCTTCCGCGCTTCCCATGCGTTTTCTCGCTCACGCGCGTAAGCCTTTTGCACGCGAACCCTGCTGATGCCGTACTTCTCGGCGAGTTGCGCGAAAGTCGCCCCATCCATCACGGCAACATAGATCGCCGCGTTTCGCTCTTGCTCCGGACTGGGATCGCTCGGCACCATATATAGACTCCAATTGTCAGGTTTTTCAGGGCTGCCGTGCCCGACTTTGCCCATTTTCCAGCTCTTACACCGCTCCGACGTGGAACCAACCCAGCCTTCGATCGGTAGGGATTGGCGCCGTTCGTTCAGCGGCAAAAATTTCCTTCGCTGCGTGCAATCCGGCAGGCGGTTCAGGTTTATAGAACCCTATTCTCGCCACGCAATCCGGGCAACATTGAGAACTGGAAGCTTCTTTGCTATTGGCACCCGTCTCAACGCAAAGCACCGCGCTGCCTTTGGCTACGCGGCGCGCCACCGATATTGAATATCCAAGGATCTACATTGTCTTCCTACAAAGCGCCCTCTTTTCAAGACCGTATTGCCGCAGCCGGATCGGCCAGACAGAAGGCTCTGGATGCACTTAAAGCCAAGCCGCCTGTCGACTCGGCAGTGATCGAAGAGCGACGCCGGGCGCAGGAAGCTCGGGATCAGGCGGCAGCAATCAAGCGAGCTGCCCGGGCTGAGGCTATTGCCTTGGCCAAAGCGGAAAAGGCAGAGCGCAAAGCCGCCGCCGAAGCCGCAGCAGCACTCAAAGCGGCCAGGCTGACACCTGCCGGCGCCGCCGAGATGAAGGCTGCACGGGATGCACGCTACGCTGCGCGCAAAGCTCGAAAGAAGTAGTGGAAATCAGCGAGTCGGCCCAGGCTGGTCGACACCTGAGAATACACTTGAATTCTGGAGACATCATGGCCGACCTGTATCAAAAAGCACTGGAGTCGGAACGCAGAAGCCTGTGGGCCGAATGCAGGCTGAAAGGCCTGGCGAAAGGCACCCCGGCGCGCGTCAGAATTGCGGAATTGGACGAACTGCTGGCACAGCATAAAGCCAAGAAGGGTGGCGCATCGGATCCGTCTGGCTCCGGTGCAAAAACGCCGTGAACGGATACGTCAGTTTCGAAACGCTTGATGGCGATGTTCTCGCCATCAATGCGGATCGCGTCAGTTTTGTTCGACGGTACCGAGGAACAGATCAAGCCAGCGCCATCAATTTCGAAAAAGGGAATTACGTCGTCGTAAAGGGCAACCTTGAAGCGGTGATGCAAGAACTTGCCCATGCCTAATGTGCGCGGCGCACGGTCCCTTCCGCCCTTTCGCAAATTAATGCGAGGCGCGTCCCTTCTTTGAAATTGATGGTCAACGCCCCGAGCCGTCCACGCTTTTACGGCGCTGTGCTTGGTCCGGAATTCAGCAAAGCTGCAATTTCCTGTTCGGCGGCGGTCGCTTCGACGATGAGTTGACGCAATTCCTTCGCCGTGTCTTCGAGAAGGGTAGCGCCCAGCGGCCGCTCGCCATTGATGAAACGGCGAATAGCCCTTTCGTCGATGCCCATGCGCCGCGAGAATGCTGTGGTGCCGCCAAAAAGCTGGACGCAATAAGCGAAGTGCTCGCGTTGCTCGTGGGTGGAAGATGCCGTCATATTATCCGCCTGTTGGGTTGCTATCATCGCCATAGGGTAACTGGTGCGTGAAGCAACATGCGCGTTCTCGCTGCACGGGATGAACGGGCAGTTCCTGCTTTGCGCGAACGCGCCTTTCCAGCCCGTCGCAATCACTGATAGCGCAGCTTGTTCTCGAACCCTTCATTGGCTTTGCTCATCTTGGCAATCTTTCTGAGAGTTGCGCGGACATGCCGTTCGACCCGGCGATCATCGTGGATGCCGGTGATCCGATAGTCCTCCTGATCGAGCAATTGCTTGATTCGCAGCGTAAACGCGGCCTGTTCGCTCTCGCGAGCGGTGGCTCTCAAGCTTCGGCATACCCACTCTTCGGCGGCCGCCTTGTCGTAGTCGTCCTCGGCCCCGTACCCTTGCCTGTCGGCGGTCGCTTGATCGCGCGCCGCCGCCTCGATGCGACCTTCCAGCCACCGTGCGACCAACTCGTTATCCCACGGTTTTGACGGAACGCTCATCGATCTCTCCCTCCGACCCGGCAAATCGTCATGGCTCAGTTGCCGTCCGCATCGACGGAAAAGACCATGGGCTTGCCACGAGAGGCCGGCTCCCATCCCGCCTGCAACGCAGCCCGGATGCCGCGTGACACGAGCGCGTCGCTGATCTGGAGGCGCCCTCGCGGCAGGCCTTTCACCAGCCGCTTGGGAGGGGGAAACTCCAGCAAGGCTTCGCGCTGGGTATGTTTACGGAGCAATCCAACGGTCATGCCCCTCCAGCCTTCAGCGTCCCCCCACTGCGGTTCACTCCGAAGCTCCCATTCGTAGTGGACACCATCCACCTCGACGATACCGGCTGTCTTGTTAGTCATGACGAACGCCTAGCAGGTCTGCGCGCCTGAACCACCCATCGATTTTCAAGGAACGACTACCGGATGGCGCAACGCAGATCGTCGAGGAGGACGGCTCGATGTCGAAAAGAGCGGCGCTCGTGGTCATCAGGAGCGTAATTAGTTCACAACCGCAAACGTTTTTGGCTCCGATGCATTGACAACCAATTTGGTTGAGAATACCCGGCACTGACACATGAGGCGGTTCCTCAAAGGCTAATGCCGGGTTCCTTTCCGAGGCGACAACGCCAGGCCCTCCCTACTTTTTCAGCTTGAAAGCACATCCAGGGGGTCGTTTTTGCAACGCGCTTTTCTGCGCTCTGCCGTTCTGTCGGCAGTAGCCTTCACCACTTATGCGACAGCCGAATCGCGCTCCGATGGCCCCGTTGCCATAGTCGGCGCTATGGTTTTCGACGGCACGGGTGCGCAGCCCCGCAAGGCCGATGTCCTGATAGAACATGGCCGGATTTCCCAAGTCGGCCCGAACCTGCGCCTGCCTGCGGAAACTCGGAAGATCGCCGCCGATGGCACCGCCCTCTTGCCAGGCCTTTTCGACCTCCATTCACACTGGACGCCTTCCGGCGTTCCGGCCACGACACCGCAGATCGCGACCGCCTATCTGAAGAGCGGCGTAACTTCGGTCAGCGATTTCCACGAGCAGCCTGAATCCTATCTGCCGCGCCGGGAATGGCTGGCCCAACTCGCCTCGCCCCACGTCGCTTTCGCCGCCCGCATCAGCACGCCGGGCGGCCATGGCGCCGACTGGGGCGATCAGGCGACGACCATCTGGATCAATACGCCGGAAGCCGCTCGAGCCGCGGTGAAGAGCCTGCTTCCCTACAAGCCTGACTTCATCAAGGCTTTTGCGGACGGCTGGCGCTATGGCACCGCCGCCGACAACACCAGCATGGACGAAGCCACCCTGACGGCGCTTTCCTCGGCAGCGCACGCAGAGGGTCTCGAAGTGCTGACGCATACCGTCACCGTCGATCGCGGCGTGGCCGCCGCGCGGGCGGGTGTGGATTCGCTGGCGCACTCGATGCAGGATCGCCGGCTCGACGCGGAAACCATTACCTCGATCCGCCAGTCCGGCATGGCGGTGATCCCTACTCTGGCCGTCTACGAGCCGCAAAAGCCCGGCAGCGTGCCGCGCGACCGCAGCGATCCCAAAGTCGCGCAGTCCTTCGCCAAGTTCGACAATGCGCTCTACAATACCAAGGCCCTGTTCGACGCAGGCGTGCCGATCGGCGTCGGCACCGATGCAGGGATGCCAGACACACCGCACGGCGCCTCGACCATCCGCGAACTGGAACTGCTGGTGCGGGCAGGCCTGTCGCCCGCACAAGTGCTGACCGCCGCCACTTCGGTCAGCGCCCGTATCCTTCATCTGGACCAGGATCGTGGCACGATCGCGCCCGGCAAGCGCGCAGACCTCATCCTGGTCAACGGCAAGCCATGGGACAACATCGCCGATATTCACAAGATCGATCGGGTGTTCATCGACGGCAAGCTCGTGATTGGTTCCGGCGCCCCCGCCCTGCCCATCGGAAACCGCAGCGATCGGCTGCCTTCCGGGCAAGTCGCTGCGCTGGTGGATGATTTCGAACGCGCGGACGGCCGCTCAAGCCTCGATACGCTGCGCCTGGAAACGGGCGACGGCGGGCTCGACCGTACGGTGGAGATTTCACAAGTCGTTCCCCGCGACGGCGGCGGCCACGCCCTGCTGCTCTCGGCCCGCATGGCTCAAAAAGCGGAGGCCTACGCCGGCGTCGCCATTCCCCTGACGCGCGGTTCCGTCCGTCCGGTTGACCTCCATCGATACAAGGGAATCCGGTTGGAAGTGAAGGGCACCGGCTCCTACAGCCTCCAGTTCAACGGTCTCGATGGCCGATGGACCACGGACTTCCAGGCCGGTGAAAGCTGGACCACGATCGAAGTGCCCTTCAGCGAACTCAAGGCCGTTGCCACCCGCAAAGGCGCCGGCCCTGCCTGGACCAGCGACGGCATCGTCCAAGTAGAACTCGGCGCCCAGCGGGCACCGGGCGAGCGCATCGCGTTCGAGTTCGACGACATCCGTTTCTACTGACCGCAGCCGCACCAAACTCGCGGACACCATAAACCGCGCGCTGGTCATGCGCGCGCAAATCAACAGGGACAGTTTCACATGCGTAATCGTCGCGCCTGTTTCAGGCAGGTTCTTCTTGCGTCTTCCGTACTCGGCCTGAGCCTCGCCCAAACCGCCTACGCCCAGGATGAGACCGAGGCATCGGACAGCGCCAAGGCCAGCGAGATCGTCGTCGTCGGCAGCCAGATCAAGGGTGCCAAAGTCAACGAGGCACTCCCCGTGACCGTGGTGGACCGCGCGCAGATCGACGCTGTCGGCGCGGTCTCGGGGGATGAGCTGTTCCGCTCGATCCCGCAGATGGGCGACGTCTCGTTCAACAGCACCAATGGCGGCACCAGCAGCAACTTCGCGCGTGGCGACGTCGGCTCGGTCAACTTGCGCAATCTCGGCGTCGGCAATACGCTGGTCCTGCTGAACGGTCGCCGTGTCGTCCAGCATCCGGGCAGCCAGGCCGACGGCAATCTCGTGCCGGTCATCACCTACAACAGCAACGCCATTCCCGTCGCCGGGCTGGAGCGCCTCGAAGTGCTGCGCGACGGCGCGGCGGCGATCTACGGCACCGATGCCGTGGCGGGCGTGGTCAACACGGTGCTGCGGAACGACATCGAGGGTGGCCACGTCGAGGTCCAGTACGGCGGCGCCGAGGGGACCGGGCTGCGCGAACTTCAGGTCAGCGGACTTGCCGGCCACAACTTTGCGGAAAATCGCGGCAACTTCACGCTATCGTTCAGCTACACCGACCGCAGCGCGCTCGATTCCACCGATCAGGACTTCACCGCATCGGCAGACAAGCGTCCGCTATTCGAGGGAACCCGGTTCGAAGGCGCCACCTCGCTGGACCGCCGCAGCACGCTGTCTCCCTGGGGCGATTTCCAGACTCCCGCAAGCTTCGGCACGGTCCGGGCGAACGGCACGGCGCTGACGAACGCCTCGGGCCAGTTCCACATCCAGCCTTCCACCAACAGCGGTTGCCAGATCGGCCTGGGCAACGGCATCTGCGTGGATGACGGCAACCGCGCGACGGGTGCGGCCGACCGCAATCTCCGCTCCGACGGTCAGGCGAACTATCCGCTCTCGGTCATTCCCTCGCTCAAGCGGATCAACCTGTTCACCACCGCGCACTACGATCTGACCGACGATCTGACGCTGTTCGGGGAAGCCGGCTACTACCTGGCGCAGACCGAAAGCGTGCAGGACAGCGTGTTCTCGATTGGGTCGATCAAGATGACGATCCCGGCGTCAAACTACTGGAACCCCTTCGGCGCCGCCACCCTGCCCGACGGTACGGCCAACCCCAACCGGATCGCCGGTCTTAACATCCCGGCGGCAGGCCTTCCGGTCACGATCAGCAACTATCGCTTCGGCGACCTTGGCCCCACACGAGTGAAAGTCGAAAACCAGCAGACCCGGTTCCTGCTGGGTCTGCGCGGCACGTTCGGCAAGTTCAACTGGGAAACCGCCGGTCTCTACTCCGAGGCGACCGTCGTCGACCGCCAGACCGGTGTCAGCGCAACGGCGCTCCAGGCCAATCTCGCGCTTTCGACGCTCGATGCCTACAATCCCTTCAATGGCGGCAACCTCGCCAATCCCTCGGGCGTGGATACGACTCTGAGCAACCAGGCCGCGCTGGATGCCATCTCGGTCGTTGCCAAGCGACGTGGCAAGACGACCCTCGCTCTTGGCGATCTCAAGATATCGACCCCGGACCTGGTGACGCTTCCGGGCGGCGACGTGGGCTTTGCCGCCGGCGTCGAACTGCGCCGTGACACCCAGCTCGATGACCGCGATTCTCGCGCAGACGGCACGATCACCTGGACAGACACAGTGACCGGCACCGTGCAGCCGAGCGACCTGTTCGGCGTAAGCCCCACGCCCGACACCTTCGGCGCGCGCACGGTCGGCTCGGCCTATGCGGAACTTGCCATCCCGCTGGTCTCGCCGGAAATGAACGTGCCGCTGGTGCGCAAGCTGGAAGTGCAGGTGGCCGGCCGCTACGAACATTACAGCGACTTCGGCAGCATCGCCAAGCCCAAGGTGGCCGCAGCCTGGGACGTGGTCGACGGCATCCGACTGCGCGGCTCCTGGGCACAGGGCTTCCGCGCCCCGAACCTGGAGCAGATGAACGCCTCGCTGGTGACCCGCGGCAATACCCGCACCGACTACGTGCGCTGCGAGGCCGACCTGCAGGCCGGACGCATCGCCTCGTTCGCGAACTGCTCGCAATCCTACGTCGCTACCGCGCAGCGCTCGGGTAATCCCGACCTGAAGCCGGAAACCTCGACAAACTGGTCGCTGGGCGCGGTACTGGAGCCCCGCTTCATTCCCTCGCGCTTCGGCGACTTCACGTTCACCGTCGATTACTGGCAGATCAAGCAGAAGGGCATCGTCGGCCTATTCGGCGAGGGCAATGCGCTGATCCTCGATTATCTGCTGCGTCAGCAGGGCTCGTCGAACCCCAACGTCGTCCGCCTCGCACCAACGGCAGACGACGCGGCCCTGGTTGCGGGGACGGACCTCGCCCCGGTCGGCGTCGTGCAATACGTCAAGGACCAGTACGTCAACCTGCAACCGCAGACCGTACGCGGGCTGGACATGACCTTCGCCTGGCAGCTGCGCGACACGAGCGTCGGTAGCTTCGCCCTCAACGTCAATGCCGCACGGCTGCTCAAGTACTACCGCGCGCCCTCGCCGGACATCGCCGCACTGCTGGAAGCGCGGGACGCGGGACAGATCAATGCCGGAACCGCGATCACCGGCGGGGGCGACCTGATCCGCCAGGACGGACTGCCCAAATGGCGCCTTTCCGGCTCGCTGACCTGGAGCCTGGGCGGCCTGACGGTCGGCGCCTTCACCCAATACATCAGCAGCGTGGAAGACACCGGGCTTACCGATGCCGATGGCAACAACTGGATCGTGAAGGGCCAGGTAACAGCCAACCTCTATCTCCAGTACGCTTTCCGCGACGGCGCTCTGGAGGGAACGAGCTTCCGGATCGGCGCGCGCAACGTGACCAACGAGAAGCCGCCGCTGGATTCGGGCTCCTACGGCTACAACGGCGCCCTTTACCAGCCTTACGGCCGCTACTGGTACGCCAGCGTGCGCAAGTCGTTCTGACGCCTTTCGCCCGGCCTCTTTGCAGCGATGCGAGAGAGGCCGGGCACTCTCACTCTTGCCTTCATAAGGAGAAGCGCTCGTGCGCATCCGCAACCCCCAGCCGCTGACACATCGCCGTTCGACGATCGGGCTTGCTGCCCCCGCGCTGGCGCTGACACTTTCGCTTTCCGCCTGTGCCACCACCGCCAAGCAAGCCAACCCCGCCACCGAAAGCGCGCCGATCGCCGGCACGGCGCCTGCCGCCGGTGCCGCTGATCCCTATCCCAGCACCTACCGGCCGCGCCCCTCGGTACCGACCGCGATCGTCAATGCAACGATCCTCACGGCGACCGGCCTCCAGATCGAGCACGGTACGGTGGTCATGGATGGCGGCAGGATTCTCGCGGTCGGCGCCGACGTGGCGCCGCCTGCAGGCGCGACGGTCATCGACGGCACCGGCAAGTGGGTAACTCCGGGCGTCATCGATGCCCACTCGCACCTCGGCGTGTTCCCCGCGCCCGGCGTCCAGGGCCATGCCGACGGCAACGAGAACATAGACCCCAACACCGCGCAAGTCTGGGCCGAGCATTCGATCTGGCCGCAGGATCCCGTGTTCAACAAGGCCCGCGCCGGCGGCGTCACATCCCTGCTCATCCTGCCGGGTTCGGCCAATCTGTTCGGCGGGCGAGGCGTCACCGTCAAGAACGTGCCCGCCGTGACCGAGCAGGCTATGAAGTTCCCCGGCGCGCCTTACGCGCTCAAGATCGCCTGCGGCGAGAACCCCAAGGGCCGCTACGGCAGCCGTGGCCGCGCGCCGGCGACCCGCATGGGCGAAGTCGCCGGGTTCCGGAAGGCCTGGATCGACGCCGCCGAATACGCGCGCAAGTGGGACGGCTACGAGCGCAAACGCGAACGCGGCGAAGCCGCCGAAGCCCCCAAGCGTGATCTCGCGCTGGAAACCATGGCCGGCGTGCTCAAGGGCGAGATTCTCGTCCAGAACCACTGCTACCGTGCCGACGAGATGGCGGTGATGATCGATGTCTCGAAGGAGTTCGGCTACAAGACACGCGCCTTCCACCACGCGGTCGAAGCCTACAAGATCGCCGATCTCCTCAAGGAAAACGACATCTGCGTGGCCATCTGGGCGACACGCTGGGGCTTCAAGATGGAAGCCTATGACGGCATCGAGGAAAACGCGGCGATCCTGACCAAGAACGGCGTCTGCGTGGCGATCCATTCCGACGAGCAACGCCTGACCCAGCGCCTCAACGTGGAGAGCGCCGTCGCGCTGGCCGCCGGTCGCCGCGCCGGGATCGACATCCCCGAAGCCGAGGCGGTGAAATGGTTCACAGCCAACCCGGCCCGGATCATGGGGATTGCGGACAGGACCGGAACTCTCGAACCCGGCAAGAACGCCGATGTGGTGCTGTGGACCCGCGACCCGTTCAGCGTCTACGCCATCGCTCAGAAGGTTTTCATCGACGGCGCGCTTGTCCACGACGCCGATGCGCCCCGGAACAACCACCGATCCGACTTCGAACTCGGCCAACCGAACGGAGGGCTTTGACATGCTTCGCAGCTTCATCGGCAGCCTTGCCCTCACCTCCTCGCTTGCCGCGTTCCCGGTCCAGGCCGAAACCTTGGCCATCGTCAATGCCCATATCCTGACTCCCGGCCCGGTGGGCGAAGTGGACAACGGCACGATCGTCATCCGCGACGGCGTTATCACTGCCGCCGGCAAGGACGTGCCCAAGCCTTCGGGCGCGCGCATCATCGATGCCAGGGGCCATATCGTCACGCCCGGCTTCGTAGCGGTCAACACCGCGCTCGGCCTCACCGAGGTAAGCTCGGTCAGCGGTACGCGGGACGATCGCAACCGCAACAGGCAGATCAGCGCCGCCTTCGATGTCCAATACGGGCTCAACGGCAATTCCACCCTGATCCCGGTCGCACGGCTCGGCGGCGTCACCAGCGCCATCGTCGTTCCGGGCTACGACGACCGGGACGAAGACCGCCTGCTTCCCTTCGGCGGACAAGCGGCGGCAATATCCCTCGGCCAGGGTGCGCGCCTGCTGCTCAAGGCGCGGGTCGGCATGGTGCTGGAATTCGGCGAGGACGGCGCCACCCGCGCGGGCGGATCGCGCGCGGCGGAATTCGTGGAACTGCGCAGCCTGCTCGACAACGTGAAGTTCTATCGCGCGCACAAGGCCGCCTATGACAGCGGGAACTTGCGCGACCTTGGTCTATCGCGCCCGGACCTCGAAGCCCTGCTGCCGGTCCTCGACGGCACCGTACCGCTGATTGTCGACGTCCACCGGGCTTCCGACATTTCCGAGGTTCTGCGCCTCGCGAAGGAATACCGCCTGCGCGTGATCCTGAGC
Organism: Novosphingobium sp. ZW T3_23; assembly: GCF_044987305.1. Taxonomy (NCBI): domain Bacteria; kingdom Pseudomonadati; phylum Pseudomonadota; class Alphaproteobacteria; order Sphingomonadales; family Sphingomonadaceae; genus Novosphingobium; species Novosphingobium sp. ZW T3_23. The sequence goes on along the minus strand of NZ_JBJDRF010000014.1, from coordinate 40,616 downwards.
GGTGCCGAGGAAGGCTGGATGGTGGCGTCCGAGATCGCGGCCGCGCACGTCCCGGTCCTCCTCAATCCCACCGCCAATATCCCCCAGAGCTTCGAACTGCTGGGGGCAACGCTGGAGAACGCCAGGCGATTGTCGGAGGCCGGCGTGGAGATCGCGGTGGAGGGCAACGACGGCGGTCCCCGCGTTCGCGACTTGCGCTACAATGCAGGCATCGCGGTGTCGCGCGGGCTGCCCTATGCAAAGGGGATCGAGGCAGTGACGCTGGCGCCCGCGCGGATTTTCGGGCTGGAGGGTCAGATCGGCTCCATCGCTCCCGGCAAGCGGGGCGACCTGGTGATCTGGAGCGGCGATCCGCTCGAACCGCTGAGCGAGGCCTTGCAGGTCATCATCGACGGACAGGAGCAGCCGCTAACCTCGCGTGCCGAGGAACTACGCGATCGGTATATCGATTGAAGCCCTTTGCCGGGGCGAAATTCTCGCGCCCCGGCAAGTGCGAGGAGGAGCGTCAGGTCAACAGAGACCGAAGGCCTCCAAATACCGAGCCGCCAACTTCGACTTCAGCACCGGACCGCCCGCAATCCGGGCAGGTGTTGCGACCTTTGCCTAGTGTGTGGGGGGATTCAGTTCAGGTGGAGCCGAGAATGGCGGGCTTTTGCGCCCCGGAGCGCGACGTACTTATGTACGTGAGCACCGGAAGCGCGAAAGGCCGCCATTCGCAGGCCCACCTGGCCTAAATCCACAAACACCTTAGTCGAGGAACGCGCGCATGATGCGTGAACGGCTCGGGTGCTTGAGCTTGCGCAGCGCCTTTGCCTCGATCTGGCGGATGCGTTCGCGGGTCACCGAGAACTGCTGGCCGACTTCCTCAAGCGTGTGATCGGTGTTCATGCCGATGCCGAAACGCATGCGCAGCACGCGTTCCTCACGCGGGGTGAGCGAAGCCAGAGTACGGGTGATCATTTCCTTGAGGTTCGCCTGGATCGCGGCGTCCACCGGGATGATGGCGTTCTCGTCCCGGATGAAATCGCCGAGATGGCTGTCTTCCTCGTCGCCCACGGGGGTTTCGAGCGAGACCGGCTCCTTCGCGATCTTCAGAACGCGCTTCACCTTTTCGAGCGGCATCGACAGGCGCTCGGCCATTTCCTCGGGCGTGGGCTCGCGGCCCTGCTCGTGAAGGAATTGGCGGCTGGTGCGAACCAGCTTGTTGATCGTCTCGATCATGTGGACCGGGATACGGATCGTGCGGGCCTGATCCGCGATCGAGCGCGTGATCGCCTGCCTGATCCACCAGGTGGCATACGTCGAGAACTTGTAACCGCGGCGGTACTGGAACTTGTCGACGGCCTTCATCAGGCCGATGTTGCCTTCCTGGATGAGGTCCAGGAACTGCAACCCGCGGTTCGTGTATTTCTTGGCGATCGAGATCACGAGACGCAGGTTCGCCTCGACCATTTCCTTCTTGGCGATGCGCGCCTCGCGCTCCGCTTTCTGGACCATGTTCACGATGCGGCGGAACTCGGGAAGCGCCATGCCGGTGGCGGCGGCGATGTCCGAGACTTCCAGGCGAATGCGCTCCGCCGGATTGACCTCGGCCTCGGCGAAGGCGGCCCACTTCTTGTCCTTCTTGCCCACTTCGGCAAGCCAGGTGTCATCCAGTTCATGGCCCGTATAGGCATCGAGGAAGTCGGCGCGCTTGACCTTGTGACGCTCCGCCAGACGCAGCATCTGGCCGCCCAGCGCCGTCAAGCGACGGTTGAAGGCGTAAAGGTTGTCGACGAGGTATTCGATCTTGGCGGCGTGGAACTGCACCGATTCGACCTGCGCCGTGAGGTCTTCACGAAGCTGCTGGTACTGGTCTTCCTTGACGGCGGGGAAGCCGATGCCCAGCGCCAGAGCATTCAGGCGCTCGCTCTGCAGCGCCTCGAACGTGCGGAACAGGTCGGTGATGAGCGCGAACTTCTCGAGCGCTTCCGGCGTCAGCGTGGCTTCCATCTGGGCGAGCGAAAGAGTGTTATCCTCTTCGTCGTCCTCCACCCGTTGCTTGACGATCGGGTTGCCGTCCTCGTCGACCTCCTCGGAGTTGTCCTCGACGTCGTCCTCGTCCTTGAAGGTCGGACCTGCGGTGGCGGCGGAAATCTCGTCGTTGCCCTCGCCGTCCTCGTCGAGGTTCTCCGGCTGCGGGTCTTTCGACAGCATGGCATCGAGATCGAGAATCTCGCGAAGCTGCATTTCGCCCCTGTTCAGGGCTTCGGACCACTGAATGATGGCGTGGAAGGTCATCGGGCTCTCGCAGAGGCCCATGATCATCATGTCGCGACCGGCTTCGATGCGCTTGGCGATGGCGGCCTCGCCTTCGCGGCTGAGCATCTCGGCGGCGCCCATTTCCTGCAGGTACATGCGTACCGGGTCATCGGACCGCCCGGCAGTGTCCGCCTTCCGGCCTTCACCGACGCGGCGCCGGGAATTGCCCGCTTCCGATTCAGAATCCGAATCGCCGTCTTCGTCGCGGCCATCGATGGCGTCTACGCCATCCTGCTCGCCCTCATCCTCATCGTCGTCGTCATCGTCGTTCTCGATGATCTTGACGCCCATGTCCGAGATCGCGGCCATGATGTCCTCGATCTGGTCGGTGGTCATCTGGTCCTGCGGCAAAGCGGCATTCAGTTCCTTGACCGAAATGACACCTTTGCTTTTGGCGCGCGCAATGAACCGCTGGACAGAGCCTTTGTCCAGATCGAGAAGAGGGGAATCATTGTCGCTGCCAAGATCGTCGTTTGTCATGTGATCCGTAATTTTCTTAAGCCCCTGAACAGCTAAACCGCCGGGGGAAGATATAGTTCTCAATCAGACCGGCTGCAATCAGCCGCGCAGGGCGATCGATGCGGAGGAATTCAAGCCGACGCAATCAAGCAACCTGTTGACTTGATGGATATCAAGTCGGCGCAACGGAGCCGATGCGCATAGACCCAACGCAGAGGAGAAAAATTTCTCGACGCATCGGGAATACTTTTTCTGCGCCCGGAACGCCCGCGCCGAAGCCATGGCTGCCTGGGGCAGCCATGGCCGGACATTCTCAACGCTGGATCAGATTCACAGCGGACGCTTTGCCGCGACGATCGATCTCGATCTCGAATTCGAGCTGATCGCCTTCGGACAGTCCATGCAGACCAGAACGCTCGACGGCGCTGATATGCACGAACGCATCAGGCTGGCCGTCATCGCGCACGATGAAGCCAAAGCCCTTGGTTCCGTTGAAGAACTTGACCGTGCCGGTGGCCTTCTCGCCCGTCGACTGACGCGGAGCAGCCGGCGCACGCTCGCGACGTTCGGCGACGATCACCTCGCCCACGATGCTCAGTTCGGAGGCGGAAACCTTGCCGTTGCGCTCCACCAGCTGGAATTCCAGCTGCTGGCCTTCAGCCAGCGTTTCGAGACCGGCAGACTGCACGGCGCTGATGTGGACGAATGCGTCATCGCCACCTTCTTCAAGCTGGATGAAGCCGAAGCCCTTGTCCGGATTGAAGAACTTTACGGTTCCACGTCCCTGGCCGATAGCCTGGCCCGGGCCGCCACGCGAACCGCCGCCGCCAAAGCCGCCGCCACGCTGGCCGCCGCCAAAGCCGCCGCGCTGGCCGCCGCCGAAGCGATCGCCACCGCCGCCAAAGCGATCCCCGCCACCGAAGCGATCGCCGCCACCGCCGAAGCGATCGTTGCCGCCACCCCAGCGATCGTCACCGCCGAACCGGTCGCGACCATTGCCGCGATTTCCTCTGTCGTATGTCATATTCAAAACACCCAAAAGCTACGCTCGAAGAAACTTAATCCTCACGAGTGAACGTAGCACGTAAGGCCGCAGAATCCGTTTTCAGGATACAGGGATGAAAGGCGATAGCAGCGTAGCGACCATTTGGCGACTAAGTTATGCGGTCCGATCGATGTATAGCATCCAGGCGGCATTTATCGCGGCAATGGAGCCCCGCCATGGGATCATGGCTGCGTCTCCTGGCCGGCATAATCTGCCCACCAGGCAACTACCCTGCAACTCGGGCCATTTCGAGTACGCAAGCCAGAGAATCGGTCATAGCCGCGCGAATCCCTGAAACGGATAAAGGCCGTGGTCGCGATTTCATTTATCATCGAAGTTAAATTCCGGCAGATAGCCCAGCAGTAAATCCAGGCCTCGCCATATCTACCTACGTGCTGGTAGGACGCTATCATGAATGCCCTTGCCAAAGCCATCAGGCAGCTTCCTGCGCCGGGTCCCTCTTCTTTTCTTCAGCGGCTTCCCGGGCGCTTTTTGTTGTCCTTGTGCGGCACCGGCGTCTGGTTGGGGACGCTGTTCTTCGCCGCCTCGCTTACGCCCAGCCTCGTGCCGCGCAGCGGGTTGATTCAGGGTGTGTTGTCTGGTGTCGCCTTTGCGCTGGGGTATGGCGTCGGGGCCGGATTCCGCGGGTTATGGCGCTTCCTGCGTCTGCCGCCATGGGACGAGAGCCTGATCGGACGCAGCCTGAAAGTCGGGGCGGCGGCCACCTGCATTCTCATCGCCGGGCTGTTCCTATGGCGCGCATCCGAATGGCAGAATTCCGTCCGGCTGCCGATGGGTATGGCCCCGGTGGACAGCGCCCGGCCGGTGCTGGTGGGCGCGCTGTCCCTGGTGATAGCGATCCTGGGGATCCTGCTGGCACGGCTGTTCAAGGCGATGGCGCGGGGCATCACCCACCTGCTCGACCGCGTTGCGCCGCGCCGGGTATCGGCGATTGCAGGAACGATATTGGCGGCCGCTCTGTTCTGGTCAATCGGCAACGGCCTGCTGTTGCGCGCGGGCATTCGCGCGCTCGACGCGTCCTATCGTGAACTCGACAGCAGTATGGACAGTGGGATGCGACAACCTGCCGATCCGCTCAAAACAGGGAGTGAGGCGTCGCTGCTCAAATGGGCGGATTTGGGCCTGATGGGAAGGTCCGCCATCGCATTCGGGCCGACACGCGCCGAGATCGAACGGTTCACCGGCCAACCGGCCATGGAGCCTCTTCGCATTTATGCCGGCCTGAGATCTGCCGGTTCGATTGAAGAACGCGCCGCCCTGGCGCTGGCGGAAATGCAGAGAGTCGGTGCGTTCGATCGTTCCGTCCTGGTCATAGCCACGCCGACGGGCACGGGATGGCTGGACCCGGCCAGTCAGATGCCGCTTGAATATCTTCATCGCGGCGACGTTGCCACCGTGGCAGTTCAGTATTCCTACCTGCCCAGTTGGCTGGCACTGATGGTCGAGCCAGACTATGGTGCCGATACCGCGCGGGCGCTGTTCCGCAAGGTCTACGACCACTGGCACAAGCTTCCCCGCGACCGTCGGCCCCGCCTTTATCTCCATGGTCTGAGCCTCGGCGCGCTCAATTCCGATCTCTCGGCCGATCTGTTCGATGTAATCGGCGATCCGCATCAGGGCGCCTTGTGGAGCGGTCCGCCTTTCCAGAGCCGGACCTGGTTGCAGGCGACGCACGAGCGCTCCCCCCGATCGCCGGCATGGCTCCCCCGGTTTCGTGACGGATCGGTCATCCGTTTCACTGGTCAACGCAATGCGCTGGCTCAGGCCGATGCGCCTTGGGGGCCCATGCGGATCGTCTATCTGCAGTATGCCAGCGACCCGATCACTTTCTTCGAGACGCAGTCGGCGTTTCGGCCACCGGCCTGGATGAAAGGCCCGCGCGGCCCTGACGTCTCACCGGAATTACGCTGGTATCCGCTGGTGACTTTTCTTCAGCACGGGCTGGACATGGTGATCGCAACGACAACGCCTATGGGCCATGGCCATGTCTATGCGCCCGAACATTATGTCGATGCGTGGATCGCGGTAACGCAACCCCGGGGTTGGACGCCAGCAGCCATCGCCCGGTTGAAGAGCCATGTCGCAAGACGCGTCGAGAACCAAGCTATCGAAAAAGGTGAGCCGCCTATAACGACTGATTGATGCCGCTCCTCCCTGGGCCGACACGAGATGATGACGATGGCTCGGAAACGGCTCATCCAGGATCTGGCAGCAGGTACTTCAGTCCGTGAGTGAAGCCACGCGGCGCGACGCTGACGTGATCTTCGTCATTGAGAACTTCCGTCTGCAAATGCAGGGAAGGATATCCGCGGGATCGCAGGATTCGATCCATGTCCTTGGTGTCAGTCACCATGTTGGCGGATCTGGAAAAGCGCGCATCTCCCGGCCGCGTCTCTTCGTATTCGCCGATGTACATGTAGACCCGCGCGGGCAAGTCGCCATGCCTGGCTGTGTAAGCGCGCGCCTGATCGATCATGTAGTGGTGGTCATACCAGAACGAGGGGCTCCCCAGAACGTAGCCATCGAACAGCGCAGGTTCGCTCAGCAGGATCTGCATGCCGAGCAGTGAGCCGTATGAATGGCCCAGAAAAATCCGCCGCTTCTCGTCCGTCCGATAATGTTGAGCCACGAAGGGCAGCACTTGGTCCCGGACATAGGTTTGATAAGCCTTCGCCTGACCGTGCACCGCCCCCTTCGGCGATCCCGTAGGGCCATTGGCCGTCGGCGTATAATCGCGGCGGCGGCTTTCCATTCCGCCTTCTCCCTTTGCATAGGAAAGCCCGACGAGGATGAACTCTTCGACAGTCGGCCCTTCGACATTGAGGCGCCGCCCGATCTGCTTGAGCAGCGGAAATGCGTAATCGGCATCCGTCACATAGATCACTGGATATCGCCGCTCAGGCTGCGTGCGATAGGAGGGCGGCAGGGCGACGAAGATCTGATAATCTCGTCGCGATGCCGGATCGGGTACGTCCCACACTTCACTGTCGGTGACCTCATAGGGCAGCCCTTCCCCTCGCTGAACCGCTACGCCGGGCTTTTCTTCCGCTCGGGCCTGCCCCGTGGACGCATCGGCGCAGGCGGCAAGCAGGTTGGCGCAAAGGCCAATGGAAAGGAAATGCTTCAACAATTCTGCCCCCAGCCCTGACGGTCTCGCGCCCGGACCCCGCGCCCATGACCGTCGGAAGATATAACGATAGTAGAACGTTAGCAGTCGTTCCGAGAACTGTCTCGGTCATGCCAGCGCTGGGAAAAGGCGTTTCGCCGCATAGCCTTGAAGGCATTCCCCTTCGACATATCGCTCCGGCAATTGACAGCCGCACCGCCTCCGCTAACAATATGACGAACAAACGCATGGGAGAAGGCTGGTGGGCGGGACCGGAAAGCTGGAAGGCAAAGTTGCGATCGTGACGGGAGCCGGCCAGGGCATCGGGGAGGCCATAGCGCTTGGCTACGCGCAGGAAGGCGCCAAGGTGCTGGTGACCGGCCGCACGCTCTCCAAGCTCGATGAGGTGGTGGCGAAGATCGCGGCGGTCGGGGGCGCGGCTCTCGCGCTGGACGCGGTGGCGGGCGAGGCAGCGCAATCGAAGGCGACGATCGACAAGGTCATCGCCGAGTGGGGACGCGTAGACATCCTCGTCAACAATGCGCACTCGTTCACCGACTATCTTCCGCTATCCGACCCCAAGATGGAAGATAACTGCAAGGTGGACTTCCAGTCGGCCTTCTTCGGCTCGCTCCAGCTCATGCAGCTCTGCCATCCCCACATGGTCGCACAGGGCGGCGGCTCGATCATCAACATGGGATCGAGCTTTGGCATCCGCTGTGAGCCGGGCTTCCTTGCCTATGCGGCCTGCAAGGAAGCGATCCGCGCACTCACCAAGACCGCCGCGCGTGAATGGGGGCAGGACAAGATTCGCGTAAATACGATCTTGCCTTCCGCGCTCTCGCCCAAGGCGATCCGGTATCTGGAAGAGAGCAGGACCTACGACCTCGAACTGTCGAAAGTCGCGATGCGCCGCTTCGGTGCGCCCGAGGATATCGCGCCCACGGCCATCTTCCTCGCGAGCGACGCCTCCGAGTTCGTGACAGGTCAGACGATCGGCGTCGAAGGCGGTGCAACGATGCTCTGACGCTCATTGCGGGAGAGAGGCAACATGACAGAACGGAAAGTGGCGCTCGTGACCGGCGGCGGATCGGGCATGGGCCGCGCTACCAGCCTGCGTCTCGCTGGCGAGGGCCGCGCGGTGGCGGTGCTCGATATCAACGCGGCGGCGGCCCGCGCGGTGGCCGAGGAGATCGCCGCTGCCGGAGGCACGGCACTTGCCGTTGCGGCGGACATTTCCCGTCGCGAGCAGGTCAGGGCCGCGCTTGCCGAAATCCGCGGCGCGCTGGGCCCGGTGACGATCCTCGTCAACAATGCCGCGATCGAGAACTTCTGCCCGCTCGGCGAACTCGACGACGAGACCTGGGACCGGCTGATGGCCGTCAATCTCAAGGGCTTCTACATCGTGACGCAGGAAGTGCTGCCGGACATGGAAGCGGCCACATGGGGCCGCGTGGTCAATCTCTCGGCGATCGGCGCCCAGACCGGCGCACCCGACATGGCGCTCTACACGGCGAGCAAGGGCGGCATCATTGCAATGACCCGCTCCCTGGCCGTCGAGCTTGGCCGCAAGGGCATAACCGTCAACTCGGTGTCGCCCGGCTTCATCGATACGCCGATGGCGCGGCGGGCGATCGACGGCGACCTGTTCCCGGTGCCCTATGAGCAGATCGTCGCAAACTATCCGATCCCCCGGCTTGGCCTTCCCGAGGAGATTGCAGCGGCTTGCTGCTTCTTCGCCAGCGAGGATGCCGGCTATGTCACCGCACAAGTGCTGGGCGTGAACGGAGGCGCCGCCGTCTGAAGCGAACCGCCATCCGATGCTGCAAACTGGGCGACATCGACTTCGCGGGTGAGCTGATCCCGTTCGTCGAGACCCGTACTATGGAAAAGGCCTGAAGCATGGCGATTGCTGACGTTACTGCCCGTTCCCTTGGCGAGCTAATCTCACTGCAAGGCCGCTGCGCCGTCGTCACTGGCGGCGCGCAGGGACTGGGCAAGGCGATGGTGCGCCGGCTCGCTGAAGCGGGCGCAAACGTTCTCATCGGCGACCTCAAGGACGCCGATGCCCGCACCGCCGCAGAGGAACTGTCGGCGCAGTTCGGTACCAGGGTGATCGCAACAAGGCTCGACGTCACCGACAGCGCCTCCATACAGGCCACCGCGGCGCTTGCGACAGAGAAACTCGGAGGCATCGACATATGGGTCAACAATGCCGGGCTTTATCCCAACGTCCTGCTAAACGAGATGACCGATCCCGTCTGGGACCAGACCATGGCGGTCAACTTGCGGGGCGTCTTCGTAAGCTGCCGGGAAGCCGCCCAGCGGATGATCGAAGCCGGGACGGGCGGCGTTCTCATCAATGTCGTATCGACTGCCGGGTTCAGGGGCGTGGCGCCGGGCATGGCCGCTTACGTGGCTTCCAAACACGGCGTGCGCGGGCTCACTCGTCAACTCGCCATCGAACTGGCGCCGCATGATATTCGCGTGCTCGGCGTCGCACCGACGTTTTGCGAGACGGAAGGCAACATGGCCGCCCTCGCCGCCCTGCCCGACCGGGTGCGCAGCGAAATCGCGGCAACGCTCACCTCCGCGCTAGGGCGCGTCGGCGTTCCCGACGATATTGCGCGGGCGGTTCTCTTCTGCGCTTCCGACATGTCACTGTTCATGACCGGCAGCACATTGCTGGTCGACGCCGGAGAGACGGCCTGAAGCCATTGGCAGACGGGTTAACCGATCGCCTTGCCCGCATCACGCGGGCTCGATCTCGACGAAGAGGTCGCTCAGGCTGCGAAACGAATAAGTTGGCTCGAAGTTAAAGCGCCGGTCTCCCGGCCCTCCGTGATGATCATCCGCAATGCGGAAAGCCGCCGTGCACGCAAGCAGCCGCTCGATGGCGATCCGCGCCTCCATCCGGCCCAGCGGAGCGCCCAGGCACCCATGCGCCCCACGGCTGAAGCCCATGTGATCGCGCACGAACGGCCGGTCGAGATCGAATTCTCCAGGGTCCGCAAACTTGGCGGGATCCCAGCTCGCCGCCGTCAGCGATACCGCCACGATCGTGCCTGCCGGCACGGCGACCTCGCCTATCGATGTATCCTCCAGGGCAAGCCGGTAGGACATCTTCACCGGCGCATCGAACCTCAGGCATTCCTCGATGAAGTCCTTGATCCGGCCTGGATCGTTTCGCAAGCGGGCCTGTAGCTTCGGATCCTCGGCCAGGATGAGCACCGCCATGGCGATAAGCCGGGAGGTCGTGTCCTGCCCGGCTCCGAACAGGAAGCGAGCGAGTCCGGAAAGCACCTCGAAGTCGGGCGGCGAACCGTCCTTCATCCGGCTGCGGACAAGGTCCGACATCAGGTCGCCTCGATCGTTATCCTGGCGATCCTTGAGATAGCTATCGAACAGCGGCTTCATTGGCGCCAGCGGATCCGGCCCCACCTTGCCGACGTCACCGTCAAGCTGGCTCGGCGGGGCGCCGATCTGCTCCAGCAGGATGCCGCGATGCTCTATGGGAATGCCCATTAGATCGGAAATCGCATAGACCGTCACGGCATGCGCAAAGTCGGTGACGATGTTGACCGGGCGGCCGCTTTCGAGCCCTCCGATCAGGCGATCGACGAGATCCTCAAGATAGGCCTCGTTCTGCTTCAACCGCTTGAATGTCAGCAAGCTGCCAAGCAGCGCGCGATACTCGCCATGCTTGTTTCCGTCGAAAGCCACGAGGTGCTCGGACCAAGGCATCTGCGCGCGGTGCTCGTCAAGCTGCGCGCGGATGTCGGCGCCCTCGGGCGTGAACGGCAGGCCGGGAATGGGTCCGACGATCGAACTCGCATTGGAGAAAACGCCGTTGCGATCCGTCAGGACAGCCAGAGCCTCTTCGTAGCCGGTGACGACAAGCGTGCCGTAATGCGGTTCCCAGGCGGCCGGCGCCTGCGATCTCTTGAACTCGAAATAGGCCTTCGGATCGTCGATGATCGCCGGATCCTGATAGAAGTTGGGCTCGGTGTCGATGATGGCCTCCCTAGTCACTCCATGCGCGTTCGTCATGTTGTTAGCACGTCATCGGGAAGCCGGCAATGTGTGACGAGGAGCCCTTGACAGCCTCATGCGATGCTAACAGTCTGACGAACGATCATGGAAAACTGGTGAATGGCCGGATCACGGCGGCGAGGCTGGTAGAGGGGAAAAAGCATGTCAGATGCAACCATCGATGCATTCCAGAAGTTGGCTTCCGGCGTCTATCTGGAAGGCCTGGCCGTCGATCACGACCGGGACATCGTGTGGTACAGCGACGTCATCGCTGGAGGAATCCATGGAGTGAAGCCCGATGGCACTCCGCTGGCCAGCTTCAATCCCGATCGCATGTGGACCGGCGGAGTCTTGGTCAACACCGATGGCAAACTGCTTTCCAGCGGCCAGGGTGGCATCCTATGGAACGATCCCGAGACCGGCCGGTCGGGATGGCTGATCGAGAAGATAGACGGCCACCCCATCAACGGCATCAACGAGATGGTGCCCGACGGCCGGGGCGGCATCTTCTTTGGCACCAACGATATAGAGATGGTGATCGCAGCCGGCGAGCCGCGACCCACCGAGATCTACCGTCTGACCGCAGAGCTCGAACTGGTCCGCCTGGCAGACGGCATTGGCTTTTCGAACGGCATCATGTTCGATCAGGATCGCGCCAGGCTCTACTGCAACGATACCTTTCGGTGCACCTGGGCCTTCGACGTCGATGCCGATCTTCGCCTGGCCAACCAGCGCTGCCTTCTCGAAAAAGCCGACGTCGACGGCATGGCGCTCGATGCGAACGGCAATCTTTGGGTCACGGGATTTCGCTCGAGCCATGTCACCCGCCTGGCGCCGGAAGGGACGCGGCTGGCGGATTTCTCGACGCCGGCCGGTTCCGTCACGCAGCTTCGCTTTGGTGGGGCGGACATGCGCGACGTCTATGTCAACTCGGTCCCCTCCGACGGCGGCGACACGCTGAAGGAAGGTGGAGAAATGACCACGCGCGATTCCTTCCTGTTCAAGGGACGCTCGGAAACCCCCGGCATGAAGTTCGCGCCGCCGCGTTTCGCCCTTGGCTGATCGTCAGATTTACTTTGCCGCCAAACTCGGCCGCCGTTTCGTTCAACTGCATCGTTGCGAAATTGCCTGCGAGACTGGGCGCACTGGCAGGTCATTTTGCTAGCATGGCAGCATCCTGCCCTCAACGCCGGCTTCATCTAGCCTTGGATCATCGCCCCTACGGCACTTGGCCTGACGGGGTCGGCGGCGCATTGACAACCCCGGACCGCCCGCTAGCAAATTGACGAACAGCGCGCCGTTTATGGCGCGACGACGACGACGAAATCGGCGGGATACCGCGCCGATCGCGGCATGGGAGATCTCAAGGCATGTCTGGACAGGGGTTCGAAGACCGATTTCTCATCCGGGAACTCTATGGGCGCTATGCGATGGCGGTGGCTCGCAGGGACGGGACCGAATGGCTGGAGTGCTGGGGCTCGGACGCCACCTGGAAGACACCTCATTTCGAAGTGACCGGCCGCACCGCGCTTGAGCAGATGTGGGGCGCGACCTGGAACGATTTCGAGAGCGTGACGGTATTCAACGAAGTAGGAGCCATCTCCTTTTCGGGCGAAGGCGCGAGCACGCTGTCCAATGTTTTCGAGGTCATCGCGCTCAAGGCAGGCGGCACGGCGAAGATGACGGGCCTCTATACCGACAGGTTCGTGTACGAGCGCGGCGCGTGGCGGTTTTCCTATCGCGGCTACGAATCGATCGCCCGGGAGGCTTCGCCTTCCGCAGAAGCGTCCTGAAGGAGATCGGCACGTGCCTGAGAAAACCATCGCCATCGTCACCGGAGCCAGCCGGGGCGCCGGACGGGGCATCGCCATCGCGCTCGGCAGCCATGGCTGCACCGTCTATGTAACCGGGCGATCGGAAAAGCGGGGCGATCATGCCCTGCCCGGCACCATTTACGAAACGGCCGAGGCGGTAACCCGTGCCGGCGGCAAAGGTATCGCAGTGCGCTGCGATCATGGCGACGACGCGCAAGTCGAAGCCCTGTTCGATCAGGTCCTGTCCGACGAAGGCCGGATCGACATCCTCGTCAACAATGCCGCCGCCGTCTACGACGAACTGTCGATGCCCGGCCAGTTCTGGGAAAAGCCGCGCAAGCTTGCCGACATGATCGACGTCGGGATACGCAGCGGCTACGTGGCCAGCTGGCTGGCGGCCCCGGGCATGGTTGCGCATGACCGCGGCCTCATCGTCTTCACGTCCGCTTCCGGCGCCGCGCATTACTCCATGGGTCCGGCCTATGGTGCGCACAAGGCCGGGCTCGACAAGATGGCGTTCGACATGGCGGTGGACTTCAAGGCCGCCGGCACCAACGTCTCGGTCCTGTCGATCTGGATGGGGGCGCTCGCCACCGACCGCCTGCTGGGGATGATCGAAGCCGACCCTGATAAGTTCAGCTATCTGCGCGACCAGATCGAGACGCCGGAATTCACCGGCCACGTGATCTGGGCGCTCCATTCCGATCCCGAACTGGCAAGTCTCAGCGGCGAAACCGTGATCGGGGCGGAGATGGCGGTGAAATATGGCGTGACCGATGAAGGCGGCCGCCAGCCCCCGTCATACCGCGACAGCCACAAGGTGGCTCCCCGTGGCTATTACCCCCTCGTGATCCGCTGATCGGAACTACCGGCGCGCGCCGGAAGCGGCGAGTTCCTGTTCGACATCGATTGCCGGCATTGTTCCGGCAATCCCGCGTCAAAACCGTTCGTCACCCCGCTTTAGCCCGATTCTGCGAGAACTGCGCGAAATCGGGCTCCACCTCGACGCCCATCGCCACCAGCCCCCAGGCAACCATGGTGAAATAACCAACCGCGTGTACCAGATCCATCACCGTGCGAAGGTCCATCGCGGCGGTCAACCCGGCCCAAGTCTCGTCGCTGACTTTGCCGCCGTTGCCGATCTCGTCGATGGCGGTGATCAGCAGACGATCCCGCGCGTTCCAGATCGGGTCGCCTGGGCCGACGCGAATAGCCTCGATCTCCGCGTCGCTGACACCCAGTTGCTTGGCCCCCAACGAGTTGTGGGCCCACTGATAATGGGATTCATAGCGATGAGCCACGCGCAGGATCAGCAGTTTAAGCTCGCGCGCGCCCAGCCCGGATTCGAGCATGAAATAGCGCCCAAGATCCAGCGAGGCTATTGCCAGCTGGGGATGGTTGGCCAAGGTCATCATCGTATTGGACCGCGAACCTTCGCTACGCGCTGACTCGCCCTCCCAGTAAGCGAAGACGTCGCGCGCCTCGTCGGTCCACGCTTCCTTCGCGAGAGGAGCGACCCTTGGCCGGTTGCCGATCACCATTGCACAGTCTCCTCGATGCCGGATGCTGTATGACGATCGCGCATGAGCCACCATCCTGTCCCTGAATTCGTTGAACAGGTGTTTAGCCCAAGCCGTTCTCGCGGGTCAATTTCGCATGGCTATGCCGACATATAGTCGAGCGAGGCTCGTTGCTAAAATAGTGACGAATATCGGCACCCTGAGAAGAAGCGAACACCGCCGCCTGGAAACGACTGTGGCATTCATCGCCTCGGCGTTCGCCTCTCCCAACAACATTGAGAGTTTCGCGGCATCGCGCGAGGAGAGGCTTTCAGACAGGCTCCAGGGAATCGAGTATTCGGGTAACCACCGCAATGGCCCCCTCATGCCCCATGCTGACGCCCAGATCAGCCTCGCGCGTCAGCGACAGGGCAAGGCTGGTCGCCAAGAGTGCCAGGGCGTCGGCGTCCATTGGCAGTCTGGCCGATCGCGCCACCAGAGCTTCGGAGATGGCTTCCGTCTGGATCCGCCGTGCTTCCTCGATGAAGTGGATCACTTCCTTGCCCAGCCCGTCGATCCGCCCGGCAAGCGCCATGAATTCCGAGATCAGCCGGGCATCGGTCGTGTGGATGCACACGTCCCATATCTCACGCAGCGGGAGATCCGACGACCGCGCGGCCGCCAGCCTTTTCAATTCCCGTTCGGACAAGCGACGGAATGTCGCGACGATCAGGTCGTCCATCGTGCGGAAATAGTAGTATACGAGGCGCTGCTTCACGCCGATGTGCTCGGCGACGCGGCGAGAACTCAGGGCGGCGTGACCTTCCTCGCGCAAGATGGCTTCCGCACCGTCCAGCATGGCTAGCCAGTTTTCCGACCCCACCGGCCCCATGCGCCGCTCAGATACTGGTTTCGTGTCCACCATCAGCCCCAATCCATTCGGCGGAATGACTAACTGCCGAAGCGAGCGGCGTAAACCCTCGGGAAACCAACGCCGCTGCCCCGTTCCAGCTGCATCGGAGCCCGCCTGCGCGCGTCGGGTCGATCTCGGCCTGCCGTCGTCAGCAGATGGCTCGGTCTATGAGGTCGTCATCGGCCGGCACCTGGCCATCGAGCAGGAGCATCGCGAGGCCGTGGACGAGCGCCCAGGCCTGAACCGCGTGAACGGCCTGCTCACCGCCTCCCCGCGCGGCGGCCGCCGCCGCATTGGCCTGCAGAAGACTATGCGCCTCCGAGTTGATATCGCCCTGCACTTTGCCTTGAGACAACGCCGGCGATGCGAAGATGAGGCGAAACAGCGCCGGGTTGGCCAGTGCGAAACGGACATAGGCCCGGCCCGTTTCCTTGAAGCCCGCTGTTCCGCCGCCTACGGCTTCTGAAGCCGCCCGTTGCGCCGCGCCGAGCTGCGCCAGCCCTTCGAGGGCGAGTGCCGTCATCAGCGCCTCCTTGTCCGGAAAGTGGCGATAGACCGACGTGGCGCTGACGCCGACCGACCGTGCGATCTCGCGCAGCGACAACGAATCGGCCTCTCGCTCGCCCAGCATCCGCAGACCTTCGGAGATCAGGCTCTGGCGCAGATCTCCATGATGATAGGGCTTTTTCTCTATGTTGACACTGTTATCTTTTGCATTCATAGTAACAGCGTAAACATTGGAGGCGCATATGGGAAGCCTTGTCGAAAACATGATCCGGGACACCGTTGGCAAAGGTGTGGAAGCGCTGGCGGGATTCAACCGGAAACGGCTGCCTGCGCCGGTCGGCGGGAACCCTTTCCTCACCGGCATTCATTCGCCGATGGACGAGGAACTGACGCTGTTCGAGCTTTCCGTAACCGGCACCATCCCTGCCGGACTGGACGGACGATACCTGCGCATCGGGCCCAACCCGGTGAGCGCCGATCCCGCCTCCTATCACTGGTTCATCGGCGACGGCATGGTCCATGGCCTGGCCATCGAGGACGGCAAGGCACTGTGGTATCGCAATCGCTGGATCCGCTCCAACGCCGTTGCCAAGGCGCTGGGCAAGGAACCTGCACCCGGCCCTCGCCATCGGTTCGATACCGTGAACACCAATGTGGTCGGCATCGCCGGGCGCACTTTCGCGCTGGTCGAAGGCGGCAGCTATCCCGTCGAACTGGGCGAGGATCTGGCCGATCAGGCCTACAATCCCTTCGACGGATCGTTGCAGGGCAGCTTCACCGCGCATCCACATCTCGATCCCCGAACGGGAGAGAACCACGCGATCTGCTACGATGGCCGCGATCCCGGCACCATCCGCCACGTCGTGATCGATGCCGATGGCCAGGTCATCCGCGAGGAGCCTGTTTCGGTGCGTCATGGACCGATGATCCATGACTGCGCGATCACCGACCGCTTCGTGGTGATCCTCGACATGCCGGTGACCTTTTCGATGAAGACGCTGATCGAAGGGCACGGCTTTCCCTATCGCTGGAATCCAGAGCACCCCGCCCGCGTCGGACTATTGCCCCGGCACGGCACCGAAGACGACATCCTGTGGTGTGCGGTGCCGCCGTGCTACGCGTTCCATGTCGCCAACGCCCATGACGCGCCGGACGGCCGGGTCGTCCTCGACCTCTGCGTCTATCACACGATGTTCGACGATGCCGCAGCCGGCCCGAATTCGCGGTGCCGCGGCTTGGAGCGCTGGACCATCGATCCGGTGCGCCGATCGGTGGAGATCGAGACACGCGATAGCGCCGCGCAGGAGTTTCCTCGCATCGACGAGCGCTTCTTTGGCCAGCCTCATCGCTTCGTGTGGAGCATCGCCACGCCCGAGGTGCCGAGCGAGCAGTTCATCGGCGCAACCGCGATCTTCGCGCACGATACGGCAACCGGCACCCGCACCGGTCACGATTTCGGACCGGGACGCTTTCCAGGCGAATTCGTCTTCGTCCCAGAGAGCCACGACGCGCCTGAAGGGCACGGCTGGCTGATCGGTCTCGTGGTCGATCTTCCCAACGAGGCGACCGATCTCGTGATCCTCGACGCCCGCCGCTTCGCCGAGGAACCGGTCGCCACGATCCATCTTCCGCATCGGATCCCACCGGGCTTTCACGGCAACTGGATCGCCAACGGCGGCCCGCAGTGACGGCCGCCCCTCCCCTTGACTCGACTGGCCAGAGCACGATGAACACCACCCGCCCTCTCGACTGGATCCGGCGCCGCGGGCCTTCCTTCGCGCTGGATTGCGCCGTCAATATCGCGGCTCCGCTGGCGATCTACCATCAGACGCAAGGGCACTGGGGAGAACTCAACGCCTTGCTGGCTTCCTCGATACCGCCGCTTCTGTGGGGTATCGGCAGCTTTCTGCGCACCCGGCGCATCGACGCGCTTTCGGTGCTTGCCGTCGTCGGCATCGGCCTGTCGACACTGGCCTTTATCGGAGGCGGATCGGCGCAGATGCTGCAATTGCGCGAGAAGCTGGTGACGCTGATCATCGGCCTTGCCTTCCTGGGATCGGCGGCGATCGGCAAGCCGCTGATCTATCCGCTGGCCCGGGCGACGATGGCGCGTCAATCGCAACGGGCGCTCGCCGATTTCGACGCCAAGGGCAACGATGCGCTCGTGCGGCACACCGTGATGGTGATGACGCTGGTCTGGGGTATCGGTCTGCTATTGGATTTCGCCCTATCGGCGGCGATGATCTACATGCTCTCGATCGAGCAATATCTCGTGGTCGGGCCGATCATCGGCTATGCCATGATCGGAGGCTTGATGCTCTGGACGTTCCTGTACCGCCGTTATCGGACGCGATACGCCGATGCCATCCGCGCCCAGGCCATCGCAGACGACTGACCATCCGCATCGGCTCATATATTCAGTTCAACAGACGACGACGCGCGTGAACCTGACGATCTCATCGCCCACGTTCGTGTAGGAAAACGCCTGTGCGCTGCTGTAGATTGCGAAGTCCTGCGCATCGACGGTAACGGCCCCATCGGCCTTGTCGATCCGCAGCCGCCCTGCGGATACGAAGATCATCTCGTGCCAGCCTGCCGGATCCGGTTCGGCGACATAGCGATCGCCAACCCCGAGCGACCAGGACCAGAGCTGAGCCGATGCAGCCGCAGGAACGCTGCCGAGGAGCACAGCCTTGCTGGCATCGTCGCTTCCCCTCCAGGTGAGCGCTTCAATTCGCTCGGGACTGACCTGCGGATCGGCAACCATCGCCACGAAGTCGACGCCGAGCGCCCAGGCCAGCTTGTCCAGGCTGGATAGGCTGACATTGGTGTCGCCTCCCTCCAGATTGACGATCATCCGGCGGCTGACGCCGGAAGCCTCCGCGAGCGCCGCCTGGCTGAGGCCTGCCAGATGCCGCAGTCGCTTCAGATTGTCGGAGACGTGCGAAAGTACATCGGTTCGTGTGGATTGACTGCGCACTATATTGCTCATAGATGCGCATTATGTTGCACAACGACGCTCCACGCAAAACCTTTTTCAGCCGCCAGGAAGCTGCCTTGATCGGGATCACCCTGATCTGGGGTTTCACGTTCCTGATCGTACATCTGGCCGTTGGACACTCCGGCCCGTTGTTTTTCGTAGGCCTTCGCTTCGTCGCGGCGGGCCTGCTTACGATGGTCGTGTTTCGCGGGGCGCTCCGTGGCCTTACGAAGACGGAACTGGTGGCCGGATCGGCGATAGGCGTGACCATCTTCCTGGGGTACGCCTTGCAGACCTATGGCCTGCAATCGATCAGCAGCAGCACATCGGCTTTTCTGACGGCGCTCTATGTGCCGATGGTACCGCTCATCCAATGGCTGGTCATGCGCCGACCGCCGCGTGCGCTGACTTGGGCCGGTATCGCTCTCGCTTTCGTCGGTCTGCTGTTCCTTGCCGGCCCTGATGCATGGCAGGTCGGCCTCGGACACGGAGAAGTCGCCACGCTGCTCAGCGCCGCAGCCATCGCTGCCGAAATCATCCTGATCGGCCGGTTCGCATCGGAAGTGGACAGTTCCAGGATCACCGTCGTGCAGCTTCTGGTAGGCGGCCTGCTATCTTTCGCCATGATGCCCATCGCCGGCGAAAGCATTCCGGCCTTCTCCTGGGTTTGGCTGCTCGCCGGACTTGGCTTGGGCATTGCAAGTGCTTTGATCCAGCTGACGATGAACTGGGCTCAGAAATCCGTATCGCCCACAAGAGCCACGATCATCTATGCCAGTGAACCTGTCTGGGCCGGCATCATCGGCCGGATCGCAGGCGACAGGCTTCCCCCGCTGGCGATTCTCGGCGGCGTCTTCATCATCGCCGGTGTGATCGTCAGCGAACTCAACCCGCGCAGAAGAAGCCATGGCGAACTCCCAGCCGAGTAAGCGGGCGCTGGCGTGATGATCACCGCCGCCGCGTCTGATCACGAAAAGGTCATTCCCCCCATCGACGGGCCACCATTCACCGCTATCACTTGCCCCGAAATATAACTGGCGGCATCGCTTGCGAGAAATACGATCGCATTGGCGACCTCTCGCGGAGTGCCGGTGCGGCCAAGCGGTATCGTCGCGGAAAGGTCCGTATCCTCGATCCCCGCGGCCGCCCAGGCCGCAGCTGCTCGCGCCGAGGCGATCATGCCCGCCGCCACGCAGTTCGCGCGGATACCATACCTTCCCCATTCGGCTGCCGTCACCATGGTGAACATCTGCAACGCGGCCTTTGCGGAAGAATAATGCGCGCCGCCCTTTGCCCCAGTGGTGCCCGCATTCGAGGAGACATTTATGATCACGCCGTCCCGCTTCGCCATCATATGCGGCCCCGCTTCGCGCGTGCAGATATAGGCGGACCTGGCGTTAAGGTCGAAGACCGAATCCCAACCTCGCGTGGGAATTCCCTCCAGCGGCCCCATGCGCGTGCCCCCGGCATTGTTCACGAGCACGTCGATCCTGCCGAAAGCGTCCACTGCACGGGCTATCAGCGCCATGCAGGCCGCCTCGTCCTTGACATCGGTAGGTACTGCCAGGCAGGCGCTTCCGGTCAATTCCCGGATTTGGGCGGCCGATCGTTCAAGCTCCTCCTGCCCTCGGCTCGCGATGACGACCGATGCTCCAAGCTGCGCAAACTGTAACGCGGTTTCATAGCCGATGCCCGTGCCGCCACCGGTCACCACAGCAGCCTTCCCCGAAAAGTCAAATTGGTCCGTAATCATCCGGCCTGCCCTCATCCCCGACCACTTTCTGGCCGACCACCTTCCGGCCGATCGTCCGTTCTGACCGCCTGGGCTGCCGTCAGGATATCACTCTCGCGAAGGGGTCGTGCTTGCCCCGCCATTAGAGAGTGAATACTGTCACCTATCGAGAGTCAAGCTGCCTGTCGGGCAGGATCCAACCTGCAGCAAACGAGGAGAGACCAGACCATGGAAAAGCATACGAAGACGATCGACGCCTTCTTCGAAGGTCTGTCGTCAGGCAGCCTGTCCCGAGATCTCTTTTCTTCCGAAGCCGAGGCTTCCACCGCTACTTCCGGAGCGATGACGATCGAGCGCTACCTGGGAGCGGCAAAAATACTGCCGGCCGTATTCGTAGAGGGGCTAAAGTTCGAGCGCCTCGGCACGACCTGCCAGGATAACCGTACAGTGGTGGAAATGCGATCGACCGGCGTCTTCCGAAGCGGCGAGCATTATACCAATACATATCTGTTTCTTTTTGAGTTCGAAGGTGAACTGATCAGCCGCGTGGTCGAGTATTTCGATGTTCGCCCCGTTCAGACTCAGCTCGTTCCCGCGATCCAGAAGTTCATGGCCGCGAGTGAAGCAGCAAGCTGAAGCCAGATCTTGAGTAAATAGATGGAGCCACCGCAAGCGATTGCCTCGCAATCAGGGCATCTGAGACAAGGGAGAGAACGATGCTGGATCTTGATGGACTGGGATATCGCGGCAGGACCGCTGTCGTTACCGGGGGCGCATCCGGGATGGGAGAGCAAGTCGCTCGGATTCTTGGGGAACTGGGAGCGAAGGTGTTCATTGTCGATATCGCGCAACCGAAAATTGCCCACGCAGGCTATTATCCGTGCGATCTTTCCGATTTTCAGGCCGTGCGCGATAGTGCCGCAGCCATCGCTGCGGAGGTTCCGCCGATCGATTTTCTGTTTCCATGCGCCGGATTGCCCCCTCAGGTAAAGGGAGCGCTTTACTGCATGAAAGTGAACTACGTAGGCACGCGCCATTTCATCGAGCAGTTGGCGCCTGCTCTGCAGGATGGCGCCGGAATTGCCCTGATATCGTCGGATGCCGCGCTTGGCTGGCAGAAGAACATCGCGCAATCTCTGGAAATGCTGGCCATATCCGATCCCGATGAGGCTATCGCCTGGGTCGAGCAGGATCCGTCAAAGCGATTGCGCGACGGCTATACCAGTTCCAAGGAAATGCTTGCTGTCTGGGTGCAACATGCAGCGGTGGCGTTCGGAAACGAGCGTCGCATTCGCTTGAACGCGATCGGCCCCTGCCCGACCCAAACCGCCTTCATCGATTTTCAATCCGACAAGCTTCCTGAAGGTTTCCTCGACGCCTGGCCATATCCGTCGCTTGGCCGCATGGCGACCGCGGAAGAGCAGGCATGGCCGCTTATCCTGCTGAATTCGCCGCTCAACCGGGTCATCACAGGATCGTTCCTCTACACGGACCAGGGCTTTGCAAGCGGCGTACATACGGGCGCGATCGATCCCTCGTTCATGATGGGCGGAAAGGCAGCACCGGAAACGGCGAGGTGAGCCACGCGCTCGCATGAGGAAGGATGCCGCGACCCGTATCGCGGTATCATGCCTCATTCGTCATCAAACGGGATCGGAATAGATCCCATCCATCACGAACCTCGTGGTTGCCTGCCGCAGAACTTCCTCGTCGGCCATGCCTTCCGGGTAGAGCCAGTCCTTGAACAGCACGCAGCCGAGCAGGGAGGCGAAGCTGATACGAACCATGAGTTCCGGCGGCAGCTTATCTGCCCCCCCGGTGCGCTCGCGCACGACCTCCGCGCCGCGCGAGAAATAATCGTGAAGGGCGTCTATCCCCGCCATGCCCTGCACTTCACCCCGCTTTCCGGTTTCCGCCATTATCAGCGACAGAAACATGCGTTGGTGCGCGGAGATGAAATCCTGAAGTTCCTCGATATAGGACCGGGCATGGCCCTCCAGTGAAGCCTCGTCGCGCTGATCCGCGAAAGCCTGCGACATGAAGTTCTTGAGATGATTATCGAGAGGCCGCTGGATGGCCTCGCGGAACAGTTCCGCCTTCGAGCTGAAATAGCGAAATATCTGGGTTTCGGTGGTCTTGGCGCCGGCGGCAATGGCCGCAGTGGTGGCGCCGGAAAACCCATAACGCGAATATTCCGCTTCAGCCGCGCGCAGGATTTCCTCACGAACCTGCTCGGTCGAGCGCCTGGAGCGCGGTTTGTTGTTCTGCTCGCTCAATATCGTCTCCGAACGCGGTCCGACCTTGCAAGCCAGCATAACCTGCTCAAGTCCGTCCGGCCGTCCTACCGACTCCGGCAACGATTTACCACTCACCGAAGCCACAGATCCACGCTCACCAGCGGCGGCGTCGCTGGCAGGCCCGCACCCGCCGGGCGATTTCCTCCCGCCGCTCGGCAGGCGTGACCTGAGGCGTATCAGGTGGCAGATGATCGCGCAGTTCCGCCAGCTTGACACGCGTGATGGTCGGCACGGGCTCGGAACTGCAGTCATACCAGCGACCGTAGATTCCCCCTTCCCTATAGCCGGCGGGATCGAGCCAGTTCGGAACACCGGGATCGTCTAGCGAAATGACCGCGCGAAACCGCCCATCGGAGGAAAGCCGGGCCATGGCGCCATTGGTACTCGACAGGCGGTAGACATACTCCAGCGCGTTGAAGAGAGGATCGTTCAACTGGATGTTCCAGTACGGCGCCTTTTCCGGGATCTCGGTTTCGATGATCAGGGCCTCGTCTTCCCCGAACTGGAAACATGCGGGCCAGTAGACCTGCTTCACCAGCGCACCGGGCATGCGCACCGGCTCGAACACATTGAAGCCAACGCGGTCCTTCACACCGTTCTGCATCGGATAATAGAGGTCGGTCTTGCGCGCGGGAAAGCGCGCCATCTCGGCAATCCTGGCGAGAATATCTTCCGGAGAAAGCCTGGGCTTGAGTGGAACGCGATCGAGGCATTCGATCGAAAGTTGCGGATCGGTTTCGTTTTCCCAGTCGTACATCCGGTAGCGCAAGTACATTCCGCGCGCCTCGGGATCGATCGGCGCCCAATGCCCGACATGTCCCTCCGGCCGCACCGCGCTGAAAAGGATCTCGAAATCCTCCCCCAGGCCGATGCCGAGATCGTCGCAGTCCACCTCGTTGTGCCCGTTCGGCCGCGGCATTTCGTCCACCGTGCCCGAAAGCGCCTTCTGCGTCGTGAAAGACAGGATCCTGCACGTCCCCCGATTGCCGAAAACACGATAGCTGAGATCGCCGCGGATGGGCGACTGCACGTAGATATCATCGGGATTGGGCTGGAGGGTGAAAACCGGATTCCACAGGGGCGCCCAGTCCGGATGCTCGGCGTCGGCGTGAAAATACATGAAATAGGCGTAAGAGAGGCTCGTCATCGTCTGGCGATAGACATCGGCGCGATAGGCGGGATCCTCCGGCCGCCAACTCCTGGCCAGATTGTCCACGGCGAGATCGAGGGCCTCAAGACGGTCCAGGATCGAATCGGTCTTCGTCGCCACAGTTCGTCTCCAATCGATGTTCAGGTTCTCAGGCGGATCGGATCTACCAGCGACGTCGGCGCTGGGCGGCCGCCACGCGTTTGCGCAAGGCCAGTTCACGCTCCTGCGGCGAAACCTTTGCGGTATCGGCGGGAAGATGCGCTTCGAGGTCCGCCAGCTTCACCTTCGTAATGGTGGGGATCGGCAGGCTGGAGCAATCGTACCAGCGCCCGTAAAGCGTTCCTTCCGTGAGGCCGGCCGGATCGAGCCAATTGTGCAGGCCCGGATCGTTCAGCGCGATCACCACGCGCAGCTTCCCGTCGCTGCCGATGACTGCGGTCGATCCGTTGATGCTGCTGTGGCGGTAGACATACTCGACGGCATTGAACAGCGGATCGTTGAGCTGGACGTTCCAATAGCGCGCTATCGCGGGCATCTCCGTTTCGATGATCAGGGCTTCATCCTCATCGAAGGAATAGACCGCAGGCCAGTACAACTGCTTGTCTAGTCCCGGAAGGCGGACGGGATGAATGGCGTTCTGTCCCACCGCGTCGAGAATATCGTTCTGCATCTTGTAGAACAGACGGTTCTGGTTGCGGGGGATGGTCGATTGCTGTGCGAGCCGTTCGACAACATCCTCGGGAGCGAGCCTTCGCTTGAGCGGAACTTCGTCCAGACATTCGATCGTCAATTGAGGGTCGATCTCGCATTCCCAGTCGATCATGCGATAGCGCACCAGCAGACAATCCGCGCCGGCCTTGAGCTGCGACCAGTTACCCTCATAGCCAGCAGGACGAACGGCGCTGAAGATTATCTCCAACTGGTTGTCCGGTCCGACCGTGAAGTCCTGATCGTCGATACTGCTTGCGGCACCATATTCGCCGACGGATGCCAGCGTGCCGGGAATTCCCCGCTGCGTGACGAAGATCAGCTTGCTGACGGTCCCACGATCGCCGCTGACCCGGTAGGTCAGATCGTCGCGCAGCGGGCTGAAAATGTAGATATCGTCCGGATTGGGCTGACACATGAATACGGGATTGTAGAGCGGGCTCCAGTCCGGGTGCTCCGCATCGGCATTGAAATGAACGAAGTAGCCATAGGACAGGTTCATCAGGATCTGCCGATAGACTTCCGCCCTATAGGCAGGATCCTCCGGCCGCCACGTATTCGCCAGTTCCCGCGCCGCCTCCTCCAGAGGCGCGAGATAGCTTGCAAGCGGTTCTATCGACGGACCCATGGCTACCTCTCACTTGTTCTGCCCGCATGGAAAGCGGCGCCATATGCATGCTATTGGACGGGGGGCCGGTTGTCCGGTGCCATCGAAAACCGCGATAGGGCGGCTACATGAATTGACAGCATGCACTATCTTTATTCGATGCCGCAAGGCCTCTCTTCAATCGCGTCCTTGCATCGCCGAGAGGATATGCAGCGGATCGACTCTAGATAGCCTTGACTGTCTAAAGGTATCGTCCAGTGTTTGCATGCATCGGTTGCCCGTCCGGCCACCGCCTGCGTCGCGTTTCCGGGCAAGGATACCATCAAGATGGATACAAGCTACGATCCCCCCAGTGCCTTTCGTCATGCCGGGGACGCCTTGCACGAGCTTGTCGCGGCGGAGATCGGAAGCAGCGATTTCGGACCTGACGACTACCTGCCGGGGCTCGACGCCTATCTTCATGCAATGGATTACGACCCCCGCTTTCACGAGCAGGGCCGACGCGCGGCCTGGGGCCAGATCATAGGCGTATTGCGCGGACGAGCGCATGCCTATCTCTCCATGAAGCGAAACCCCGGCTTCGATCGCCACCCCGTCGTCAGCCCCGTCGTGATCACCGGCGTTCCGCGCACGGGGACCACAGCCCTGCATCGCCTCATGGCGCTGGATCAGCGTTTTCAGGGGCTCCAGACCTGGCTTCTGGATGCGCCGATGCCGCGGCCGCCGATCGATACCTGGACCGACTACCCGCAGTTTCGCAAGACGATGGCCGGCATCGAGGCGCAGCATGCCGCCGTTCCCGGCCACCAGGCCGCCCATTTTCGCGCGGCTGAGGAAGTTCACGAGTGCTGCATGGTGCTCTGGCACGGGTTCACCTCGAACATCCTCGCCTGCTCGGGGCCTTCCGCCCAGACTTACGACGCCTGGTGGCGAAGCCAGTCGGAAGCCGCTTCCTACGATCACTTCCGCGCCTGCGTTCAACTGATCGGCAGCAACGAGCCGGACAAGCGATGGCTTCTCAAGAACCCGGGGCACATCGAAAACCTCGACCTGCTCTTCGCCGTGTTCCCCGACGCCAAGGTCATCCAGACCCACCGCGATCCCGGCAAGGCGATCCCCTCGCTCGTGTCGCTGATGAAGAACCTCCATCCCCTGTTCGAGGAAGGCCGGCTTCAGGAACGATCCGAAAACATGCTCATCCGCGAAGTGGCCAAGTGGTCGGAGGCGGTGGAAAAGGCCGAGCGGGTGCGCGCACGCCACCCGGGACAGGTTCTCGATGTCGTCCATGCCGATTTCCATGCCGATCCCATGGCGGTCCTCGAACGCATCTACGCCTTCATCGACATGGACATTCCCGATGCGCTCATACCGGGCTTCGAGCAACGCATCGCCGAGAAGCCGGAACTCTCGCGCGGTGCCCACCGATACGACATCGCCGATTTCGGCATGACGGCAGACCAGGCGCGCGAACCGTTCCGGGCCTATATCGACCGTTACGACCTTCTGGAGAAAAGCCGGTGAAAGCAGCGATCTATCCCGGTCACGGGCAACCCGTGACCATCGAGACCGTTCCCGAACCGCGCCCTGCCGCCGGCGAGGTGCTCATACGCGTCTCCCGTTGCGGAATCTGCGGAACCGACCTTTCGATGACGCGGGGCGACATGTGGGATTACGGGGCGAACGTGCAGTTCGGTCACGAGTACGCAGGCGAGATCGTGGAACTGGGCTCCGGCGTGGACACCTTGCGGGTGGGAGACAGGATTTCCGTCATCCCCTCGGTCGCTTGCGGGGCATGCCGGACGTGCCGGTCGCATGGCAACAACGTGCTGTGCGAGGACAAGGCCGGCTCCGCCATGTTCGGTTTCTCTGAGTTCGCGGCCATTCCGCAAAGCGTGGCGACGCCGCTGCCCTCGGTGCTCTCGATGGCGGACGGGGCACTTATCGAACCCCTGGCCATCAGCCTCTATGGCGTGCAACTCGCCGCGATCCGACCCGGCGACAGCGTGCTCGTGCTGGGCGCCGGCACCGTCGCGCTTTACGCGATCTACTGGGCGCGCCGGCTGGGTGCCGGAAGAATTACGGTGATGTCACGTTCGCCCAGGCGCGAAGCGCTGGTACGTCAGATGGGAGCGAACAGCTTCATCCCTTATGGAGAGGGCGAAATCGGCGAAGTCGTCGAAGCCCTGGGCGAAGCGCCCGGCATCGTGCTGGAATGCGTCGGAGCCGAAGGCATGCTGATGAAGGCCCTCCATCATGTCGCGCCGTTCGGCCGGATCGTCAGCCTTGGTTTCTGCACATCGCCGGATGCCGTGATACCGGCGATCGCTTCCTACAAGTGCGCCTCGATGCACTTCTCCGTCGGCTATTCGATGAGGGAATTTCACTACATCGCCGACCAGATGGACAAGGGCCATGTCGATCCGAAGGCGATCATCTCCAGCACGATTTCGCTGGACCGCCTGCCGGAAACCATGGCCATGCTGCGCGCGCCTAACGAGGAAACCAAGGTCCACGTCGCGTTCTGAGTCGCTTAGTCGATTACCCGGTGAGATCTTGGCCCAAAAGCCGACGGGTCGCCGAAAGGCAGCGCGCCATTCGGGTCTCTAGCGAAACGCCCGCCAGCGCCGCCGACCGCTGCGGAACTTCAATCCCGACGACCAGATCGCCCGGTAGTTCCGCCAGTATTTCCGCCAGAGGAAGCTCTCCTTCGCCCGGAACCATCCTCTCGCACACCGCCTCGTTCATGTAGTCGGGAATGACCGCCTCGCAGGGAGCATCGGAAATCTGGATATAGCCGATCGCATTCGGATCGACATGGACGATCTCTTCCGGCCGGCCGCCCGCGCGGCAGAAATGCATGGTATCGAACATCATCCGGCAATCGCTGCGGCCCACATGCTCGATGGCCTGCAAGGCGATATCGATATTGCGGATCGGAAAGATCGGCACGAACTCGATCAGGGTTTCGATGCCGAAGGAGCCTGCCAGCTCCGCCAGAAGCGCCAGTTGGTCGAACGTACTTGGTAGGTCGGGATCCAAGCTCACGACAGTAAGTCTGGGAATTGCCAGTTCGCCCATGATCTCGATATCGCGCAGATGCGCCTCTCGCACGTCGCGCCCCGGAACGATCGCGATGCCCTCTCCCGAAGCGATGCTTATGCCGGTATCGTCCAGGACGGAGAGTAGATCGCGGCGCAACGCGGCATCGCTTCGCAGCGAAAAATGCGGATGTCCTTCCACGCTTTTGCGGAACGGCTCCAGGACGGTGGTGACATGCTGATAGCCCAGCCGCGCCGCCAGGCGCACCGACTCAAGGGGCGGTAATCCCAGAGTGCTCGCGGATTCGAGGCTTATGGGTCTCATGCCGGTCCCTTTCACGACAGATGCGATCGATCAAATGATAGCACTCACTACCTAGTCAGGCACACCGAATGACCGCGATCCCCAATGGGATAAAGCGATCCGCCGACCTCAGCGATAATATCGCGAGGGCGAATAGCGCGGCATGAGGGCGCCGGCTTGCAAGCGGCGCTCGACAGTGCGCGCTTTCTTGTGGACTATCGATGCCAAGCGTCAGGCTGCCAGCGTCGCCGACGGAGTTCCGCCGCGCCGCGCAAGCCATGACAGCAACCAGAGCAGGATGCTGCAAAATGCATATGAACGATATGGTCCTCATCAGCGTGGACGATCACATCTGTGAGCCGCCCACGATGTTCGACAATCAGCTTTCGGGCGATCTTCTGGCCTCCGCGCCGAAATTGCGCATCGACAAGAACGGCAAGAATTTCTGGGAGTATCAGGGCCGCCTGAAAGGCTCCGTGGGCCTTAACGCGGTGGTCGGCAGGCCCTTCGAGGAATACGGCATGGAACCGACCTCGCTGGATCAGCTTCGCGACGGCTGCTACGATGTGCATGCCCGTATCGACGACATGGACGTGAACGGCATCGCCGCTTCGATGTGCTTCGGCAACTCCATCGTCTTCGATGGGCAGACCTTCCACCAGGCGCCCGACAAGAACCTCGCCCTGCGACACATGCAGGCCGCGAACGATTGGCACTACGAAGAATGGTGCATGGCCTATCCGGGCCGGTTCATACCTCTCGGCGTCTTGCCCACTTGGGACATGGATGCCACCGTTTCCGAAATCCATCGGCTTGCGAAGAAAGGATTCCGCGCCGTCCAGATGAACGAAAACCCGACGGTGCAAGGGCTGCCCAGCATCCACAACGATTACTGGGATCCGTTCTTCAAGGCGATTGCCGATACCGACACCACCGTCGCACTGCACATCGGCAGCGGCAATCCCGCGCCGCATGCCTCGATGGAAACCCCGATCGAGGCATGGATCTCGACGATGCCGCTCTCGGTAGCCCAGGGCGTTGCCGATTGGCTGCAACTCGAAGAGCTTCATGCTTATCCCGATATGCGCATCGCCATCTCGGAAGGCAGCATCGGGTGGGTACCCTATTTCATGGAACGCGCCGACTTCTCGAACTGGCGTCACAAGGCCTGGACGCATTCCCGCTTCCAGGAATTGAAGCCAAGCGACCTGTTCAGGCGTCATTTCCTCAACTGCTTCGTCGATGACCGCTTCGGCCTTCGCCATATCGAGGAGATCGGCGAAGACAACGTCGCCTACGAATGCGATTATCCCCACTCGGATACGCTCTGGCCCGAAGTGCCCGAATATCTCTGGGATTCGGTCAAGCACCTGACCGATGAGCAGATCGACAAGGTCACTTACGGCAATGCTCTTCGCTGGTTCCGCTTCGACGACTTTCTCCAGCACAACCGGTTGGAGGACATGACCGTGGGCGCCTGCCGGGCCCGCGCCGCCGCCAAGGCTGTGGACGTCAGCCCGAAGTCTTCGGGCGGCGCGCGGCCATTCGAAGGCGGCCTACCCCGCCCGGTCACTTCCGGCGACGTGATGACCATGTTCAAGGAGCACGCCGAAGCGCGGGCATAGGCCCGCGCGTCTCACAAGGCATTGCAATGGCGGATCCGATGGGCGCCCCCTTCCTTGATGCGATAGCCTCCGCGGATCCGATCGGAGAACCAATTCGCGGGCGGCTTTCGCAAACGGTGAGCCTGAACGGACTCGACGCGCCTCGGAACAGCCGCGCGCAGCGGTCTGCACGGCGGAAAGACCTTTATGAAAACCATACCAGCTATCGTCGTCGGAACCGGATTCGGCAGCCGCGTTCACGTTCCGGCGCTGCGTGCCGCAGGCTTCGAAGTGGTGGCGCTGGTCGGGCGCAACGAGGAAAAACTCGCGCGCAAGGCCGCGGACAACGCCATACCGGCTCATTTCACGGACCTTGGCGAAGCCATTTCCGCAACTGGCGCCGAACTGGTTACGATCGCCACCACGCCCGATACCCACGCGCCGCTCGCTCACCAGGCAATCGATCGGGGCTGCCACGTCCTTTGCGAGAAGCCTTACGCCTTCGACGCCGCGGAAGGCGAGGCACTCGTTGCCGCTGCCGAACGGGAACGGATCGTGCATATGGTGGCGCACGAATTCCGCTGGTTGCCGGAGCGCGCGCTATTCGGCCGGGCCATTCACGAAGGTCTGATCGGCGAGCCACGCTTCCTGGCGATGGATCAATTCATTCCCTTCTGCGCCGATCCATCCGCTCGACTGCCGTCCTGGTGGTTCGAAAAGGGCGCCGGAGGGGGCTGGCTGGGCGCGGGCGGATCGCATCTGATCGATCAGATTCGCGATTGGTTCGGCGATTTTCATTCCCTGAGCGCCAATCTGTTTACCGTGTCCGACCGCCCGGAAGGCGCCGAGGATTCCTACTCGATGCGTTTCGTCATGAAGAACGGCATGGAAGGCTCGCTGCAACAGTCCGCCGGCGCCTGGGGCCCACCCGCAAGTCTATGCCGATGCGCCGGCACCAAAGGCTCCGTGTGGATCGATGGCGGCAAAGTCTTCCTGGCTGACGACACCGGCACGCGCCAGCTGGAAGTTCCGCCGGAACTGGAACTCCCCAAGCCGCCCCATACCGACGATCCCGCGACGGCCAAACGTCTCGCCCAGTTCGAGCTGGGGCCGTTCACGCGGCTCGCAGAAACCATGAAGGATCGAATTGAAGGCCGCCCCGCGCAAGGCTGCGTGACCCCGCCGACATTTCACGACGGCCTGGCGTGCATGAAGATCATGGATGCCATGCGCATTTCCGCAGCTCAGGGCGGCGTATTGCAGACGCTGCCTTGAAATCACCCTGCCGAGCCTCGTCGGATCACCCTACATCATCGATAACGTCAAAGCAGGCCAGCCTAGCACCAAAGCTTGTTCGCGATGAATAGGGACTTTCCAACCCCTCAAGGTTGATGATATGTTATCTCATATCATACAGGAAAGTTCTCATGACGCTCTCACCCGCAACGCCCGTCAGGCAGACCGAAAAGCTGCCAGTCACTGTCCTGTCCGGCTTCCTTGGCGCCGGGAAAACCACTCTGCTCAACCACATCCTCGCCAACCGCGAGGGGCGCCGGGTGGCGGTGATCGTTAACGACATGTCGGAAGTGAACATCGATGCCGACCTCGTACGGGGCGGCGATGCAGCGCTTGCTCGCGCGCAGGAAACCCTGGTCGAAATGACCAACGGATGCATCTGCTGCACGCTTCGCGACGATCTGCTGAAGGAAGTGCGAGCGCTGGCCGAGGCAGGCCGGTTCGATTATCTCGTCATCGAGAGCACCGGCATTTCCGAGCCGCTTCCGGTCGCCAGCACTTTCTCGTTCCGCGACGAGGGCGGGCAAAGCCTGGGCGATGTCGCCCGGCTCGACACGATGGTCACCGTCGTCGACGCGATCAACCTGCTGAAAGACTATTCCAGCCAGGACTTCCTGACCGATCGCGGAGAGGCGCTGGGTGAGGACGATACGCGCAGCCTGGTCGGCCTGCTGGTCGAGCAGATCGAATTCGCCGATGTCGTCATCGTCAACAAGGCCTCTTCCGTTTCCGCCGACCAGCTTGCGGTGGTGAAGAAGCTTGTCGCCAGCCTCAACGCCGATGCGCGCATTCTGACCAGCGATCGCAGCCTCGTGCCGCTTGACGCGATCCTGGATACCGGGTCGTTCGACGAGGAAAAGGCCGCGCAGCACCCTCTTTGGGCAAAAGAGCTATACGGCTATGCGAACCATACCCCTGAAACGGAAGAATACGGGATCGAGAGCTTCGTCTATCGCGCTCGCCGCCCGTTCGACCCGCGGCGCTTCCATGCCTTCCTGACCGGCGACGGTCTCGATGCCGTGGTCCGCGCCAAGGGGCATTTCTGGCTCGCCACCCGGCCGGACTGGGTCGGCGAACTGGCCGTTGCCGGCGCGCAGACCGAGACCGCGCGGATGGGCCGGTGGTGGGCCAGCATTCCCAAGAATCAGTGGCCCAAGAACCAGTGGCCCGAGGACGATCGCTTCGAACGCTTCGTCGCGCAGCACTGGGACGGGGACTGGGGCGACCGTCGGCAGGAACTGGTGTTCATCGGTATCGGCATGGACGAATCCCGTATCCGCGCCCGCCTGGATGCCTGCCTGTTGCCTGCCGAGACCTTCACGCCCGAAGCGTGGCAGCATCTGGACGATCCCTTCCCGCTCTGGGGTTCCCCGGCACTGGAGGCGGCACAGTGAGCCTCACCGTGCCGCAACCCGTCCGCACGGCATGGATCGCGTCCGATGAGCCCGCCGTTCTCGAACGCATTCATGAGGAAGCCGTCCATCTTGTTTTGTGGAAGCGATCTCGTCCGCAGGGTCTGGACTGGCTGAACACGCTCGATTTCGAGGAGATCGACGATTTGCAGGAAAGCCTGGCGGTAGCGCAGCCCCCCGCCGTCCTTGCCGCCGCGCTGGAGAATGCCGGCTATCCCCCAGGCGTACGCGCGGCCGTGCTCGCTGCCGAGATCGCCGCACTGGCGCGCCGGTTCGCGCGGATCATGAACACGCAGACGGTCCGTCTGCGCCTCGAGGTGGTCGAGACCGATGCCTGCCGCAAGTTCCACATGGACAACGTCACCGCGCGCCTCATCACGCCGCTTACCGAACCCGGCACGCAGTGGATCGAGGCGGACGGCGGGCCCGACACGCCGATCAACCACCTCCATGCCGGTGAAGTCGGATTGTTCAAGGGCCGGATCTGGGCAGACACGCCTGCCATTCTCCATCGTTCGCCACCGATAGCGGGCTCGGGCCT
The DNA here is from genome assembly GCF_044987305.1 of Novosphingobium sp. ZW T3_23. Lineage (NCBI taxonomy): Bacteria > Pseudomonadati > Pseudomonadota > Alphaproteobacteria > Sphingomonadales > Sphingomonadaceae > Novosphingobium > Novosphingobium sp. ZW T3_23. The sequence continues at coordinate 7,250 of NZ_JBJDRF010000014.1, read as the reverse complement.
GTCGCGACTGCTGCTGGTGCTCGACATGCCTAGCCGTGCCGCCGATCAGCGAGAAGCGTCTTGAGCGCTCTTTTCACCGGCCCGCAATCGCTGATCCCGGTGTCGGTGCTCACCGGCTTTTTGGGCAGCGGCAAGACGACCGTGCTCAACCACCTCGTCCAGTCCGAGCGGATGAACCGCGCGCTCGTCATCATCAACGAGTTCGGCTCGGTCGGCCTCGATCACGATCTCGTCGCGCGTTCGACCGAGGATCTCGTCGTCGAGATGATGGGCGGCTGTCTGTGCTGCACGATCCGGGGCGACCTTGTCGCCACCCTTCGCGATGCCCCCTGGCGGTTCAGCCGCGATGGTACCTGCTGGTTCGACCGCGTGGTCATAGAGACGACCGGCCTCGCCGATCCCGCGCCGATCCTGCACACGCTGATGACCGACGAACGGCTGTTGACGCTCTACCGGCTCGACGGAGTGATCGCCACGGTCGATGCGGCAGCAGGCGAAGCCACGCTCGACACGCAGGAGGAAGCGATCAAGCAGGCCGCCGTTGCCGATCGCATCCTGCTGACCAAGAGCGATCTGGTCTCTCCCCGGCAGCGCAGCCGCGTTGCCGCCCGCCTCGCCGCTCTGAACCCGGCCGCGCCGATCGTCATCGCCACCAACGGCAACGTCGAGCCGCGACTGCTGTTCGATGCCGGACTGTACAACCCCGAGACGAAGAGCGACGACGTTCAGCGCTGGCTCAGGGCCGAGGCTTATGAACGGGCCGAACATGATCACGGGCACGACGTCAACCGCCACGACCGGTCGATCCATGCGACCTGCCTCACCTTCGACGAACCGCTCAAGCCCAACGCTTTCGAGCGCTGGCTGGATATCCTCTCCGCCTTCAAGGGCGCGGATATCCTGCGCGTGAAAGGCATCGTCAACCTTGTCGGGGAAGATCGCCCGGTGGTGATCCACGGCGTGCAGCACATATTCCATCCGCCGATCCTTCTCGACGCCTGGCCATCGGAAGATCGTCGCACCCGGTTGGTCTTCATCACCCGTAACACCAGCGCGGACGAACTGCGGGGAACGCTGGCGCTGATGACCATCGGGCTAAGCCAGTTCGGGCTTCAGGGATTGGTGGAGGGCATTCCCGAAACCCGCTTTCTGGCCGAACTCGGGAACTGAGCCAGCCTGCATTCCCTTTTTTGAGCAGTTTGCGGCATCACCACGATGTCCTGTGCGGCCGGCCTAGTCGTACCTGGGTGCGCCTTGAGCATCGGACGCGAGCTGCTTCGCTCCTTTCCCGCTGGCACAAGGTGGTGCATGCAGTCGGTATGTCCCGAGCCACTACACCCGCCGGCCGCACCCGCCGCAACAAGAGCTACGATGCCACCCACCAGGCGCTGATCGAGGCATCGGTGCGCCTGATCTCGGACAAAGGCGTGGAAGCGCTATCGATCACGGCGCTGGCGCGTGCCGTGGGGCTGAACCGCGCTACCGTCTATTACCATTTTGCGGATCGCGAGGCCTTGCTGGAAGCCGTCAGTTCCTGGTCTTCCGGGCAGATCGTGCAGGGCTTCACTGCCGCGCGCCCGCAGCCGGAGCGGATCGATTTCGTCGGCCGTTTCGTGCTGGAGAACCCGGATCTCATCAAGCTCTGGATCGAGAAGTTCATCTCTCCCGGCGACATTCGCCAGAACTACCTCAAGTGGGACGATTTCATCTCCGCAAACGAGGCATCGCTTGCGAACGCTGGCGACGTGGATGTGGAAGTCTACTGCACCTTGATGCTCGTGGGGGCGATCATTGGCCCGCGCGTATTCAAGGGCAGCGTGCGGCCGGACCTCGATAACGACACGATAATCGAGCGCTTTCGCAAGGAACACCAACGGATGCTCCGGCGCGACGGTCTGCCGCACGAGTAAAACTTTCGACAACACTGTTGAGAATCATTTCAATCTTGCGTTAGAACCGGGGAAACAGAACGCGAGAGGAAATGCCCATGACGGTGGCGGCACCGGCCTATCAGCCGATCCCGGCAGATGACGTCTCCTGGTTGGGAACGGCCCCCGTTTCCGCCCTCCCCTATTACGACCCCGCCTGGTTCGAGCTGGAACGCAAGGCCGTGTTCCTGCGCAACTGGGTCCATGTCGGCCATGTCTGCGAAGTGCCGGAACCGGGCAGTTTCGTGCGGCGGGATCTGGAATTCGCCAAGGCATCGCTGTTGATCGTGCGGGGACGGGACGGGGCGATCCGGGCCTTCCACAATGTCTGCACCCATCGCGGCACCCAATTGGTGGCGGAGGCCGCCGGCCAGCAGACCCGGTTCAGTTGCCCCTATCACATGTGGACTTTCGGCACCGACGGCGCGCTGCTTTCCGCGCCCGATTTCGACGCGTTTCACATGAACAAGAGCGACTGCGCCTTGCCGCAGGTCCGGATCGACGAATGCGGCGGCATGTTGTTCGTGAATTTCGCCTTGGACGCTATGCCCTTGCGCGAATGGCTGGGCGATTATGCCGCGCGGCTTGAGGCCATGCCCGTCGCCCGGGCCACGACTTTCAGCGAATACACTTACGAGATTGGCGCGAACTGGAAGCTGACTTACGACAACTTCCAGGAAAACTACCACTTGCGCTTCATCCACCCGCGTTCGGGCCAGGCCGCGATCGGGGATGACAACCGGTTCGGCTACCCCGCCAGCGTCGGCTTCTGCGGACCGCATCGCACGCAGCAGATCTGGTCCAACCCGGCCCCCGATCTCAAGCCGTTCCAGCGCCATGCGGCAATGCAGGGCATTCCCGCGCTGAAACGCCGGGGCCTTCTCGATCTGCCGCATGGCCGCGATTATCTGGCGTTCTTTCCCAATCTCTTCGTAATCGGCACGCCGACGCAGCCGTTTTCGCACACCGTCTATCCGATCGCCGCCAACCGTTCGCGCGGGGTGGTGCGGGTCTACTGGTCGGGAGACGATGCCGATGCGGCGGAAAGCTTCGCGCGAGAATATTCGCTCGGCCAGATCCGCGACATCCATGCCGAAGATATCGACATGATCGAACGCGGCCAGCGTGGGCTGGAAAGCGGCGCGCTCAGCCACATCCACTTCCAGCACATGGAAGCGCTGTGCCGCCATCTGTTCAACGAGGTGGACGGGCGAGTCCGCGCCTATGCCAGCGAAATCGGAGAGCGGATATGAGCGGGCTGCTTCCAGAGGGATTCGCCGCACTGGAGCCCTTCGTCGATACATGGGCGCTGGCCACCACCGCCGATCGCGCGGCGCAGCGCTCCGCCTCCAGCGCGGAGGCGCGCGCCGCGTTTTTTGCAGCCGCAGCACCGCTCCTGGACGCGGCGCTGACTGCACTGAAGGGACAGCCGCTGGCAGAGCTTGCACCGCAGGAACGTCGGCTGATGGACCTGATGTTCGCGTTGGCCCATGTCGCCCTGGCCGTCGAAATTCAGGGTCCGGACGAAATCGTAAGCGCGCCGTGGCGTGACCGGCTGCGCATTACCCGGTCCGCAACCGACAGGAGAGAAGCAGCATGAAAGACCTTGAGGGCAAAACCGTATTCATCACCGGCGGAGGCGGCGGGATCGGTGGCGGCATCGCGCAGGCTTTCGCAGAGCGCGGGACCAGGATCGTGCTGGCCGATATCGACCAGGGTTTCGCGCAGGAGGAAGCCTCCAGATTGCCTCGATCGGTAGAGGTCATGACGCTCCCGCTCGACGTCCGGTCCCCCGAAAGCTGGAAGGCTGCGCGGGTCGAGGCGGAAGCACGGTTCGGCGCGGTCGACGTGCTGTGCAACAATGCGGGAATTTCCACCGGGTTCAGACCGCTCTTCGACATTCCGCCGGAGGAATTCGAGCGGGTCATGGCGATCAACGTCACCGGGGTCTATAACGGTATCCAGACGTTCGGCCCTCTCATGGCGGCGCGACGGGAAGGACATATCGTCAACACCTCGTCGATGAACGGACTGACGCCGTTCGCCAGCTTTGCCGCCTATTCCGCCAGCAAGTTCGCGGTTCTCGCCCTATCGGATGCCTTGCGGGACGAACTGGCGCCGCAGGGCGTCGGCGTATCGACGCTCTTCCCCGGGCTCACCCGCAGCCGCATGTCCCAAGCGGACCTCGGCAAGATAAGCGCCGGCGATCCCGCACGCCGGGCGGTGATCGAGGCGAACATGATGGAGCCCGTCTGGCTCGGCCGCGCCGTAGTGCGCGCGGTGGAGCATGACGAACCCTATATCATCACCCATCCCGACTATCGCGAAGGGCTGCGCGCGCGGCACGAGCGCATCCTGGCCGCCTTCGGAGATCCCGCGCAGCCCGATTACCACACGGGGATGACGGCCACGCGCTGAGAGTGTTCTCTCGGCGCCGCTATATGGCCCGATTTCCAAAATGCGTCTGGATGGCAATTCCGGGCGCGATTGCAGCGCTGCGCAGCGGGCAACAGAATTGCGGCAAGAACCAGCGCGCCATGGGACCACGGCAGCGCCCGAGGGAACGGGAGAAGATCGATGACACTGGCCGAAACCATCCTCGCCGGCGCGCGCGCGCAATCCGGCAACGCCACGTGGGATGATACGGAAGTCCGCGAGCCGTTACGGATCCTCACCGAAGCCGTGGAGGCCGAGGCGGGTCTGACCGACACAGGTCTGGCGATCTTCACGCGCTCGGTGACGGGGTACCTCGCCAACCGCATGCAGGTGGAAAACTGGCTGGCCCGTCATCCCGAAATCCTGACCCAGCCTGTTGAGAAGCCGACTTTCGTCTTCGGCCTGCCCCGCACAGGCACGACGCTGACGATCAACCTGCTGAACGAAGACCCGGCCCGCCGCTGCTTCCTGCGCTGGGAGGCCTTCGCCTCGGTGCCGCCGCCGAAGCCGGAAGAACTTCACGCCGGCCCCCGCTACGAGGCCGCGCAAGCGCAGGTCGATCGTTCTCTGAAGACCATGCCGCATATTTCCGCGATCCATCACGAAGATGGCGACAGCCCATGCGAGTGCCAGTTCTCGATGGCGCCCAGCTTCATCTCGCAAGTTTTCGATTCCCAGTATCACGTACCAAGCTATCATCGCTGGTTCCTGGACAAGGCGGATTATCGGCCTGCCTTCCGCTACCAGAAGCGCCTGCTGCAACTGCTCCAGTCCCAGACACAGGGGCGCTGGACGTTGAAAAACCCCTGGCATCCGCTCTATCTGGACGCGCTGCACGAAATCTATCCAGATGCCCGCCTGGTGATGACCCACCGCGACCCCGTCGAAGTCGTCGGGTCGGCATGCAGCTTGATCTGGAACGTGCGCCGCATGTTCAGCGACACGGTGGACCGAAAAGCCATAGGCCGCGACATGGTGGAAACCTTCGAACTCATGATCGCACGGCAGAACATGTTTCGCCGACGCCATGGCCGCAATGCGATCCACGACGTTCTCTATAACGAACAGCTTCGCGACCCAGTGGGCACCATTCGCCGGCTATACGATCATTTCGGAGAAGAATTGAGCGCCGATGCGTTTACCAACATGCGCCACTACCTGGACGCCAAGCCCAAGGATCGTTTCGGCAGGCACACCTACGACCTGGCCGATTACGGCCTCACCGCCGGAGAAATCCGCGAGCGCTTCGCCGAATACTGCGAGGATTACGACGTGAGCACGAGCACCGCGTGATGCCGGCCACTCCCAAAGATATCCATAACTCCGACCTGCGACGCCCGGAGTTTACGCCCTAGAGCAGTTGCCGAACAGATTACATCATATCGACTGCTCTGCGCATCTTATATGTCGCATTCTCCAAGCCATCAAATGAGCGCTGCTGATTAGAAACTACTTTGATATGATCGCCATTACCGTCACCAACGGATCCAACGATGACAGCATAGTGAGTAGCCCTTAGTTTTCCAGACACCTGCCGCTTGCGCGATCGAATCCGCAGAACAGCCAGACCTTCCGCCCGAGTGGCACGCAGCGCAGAGCGCGTTCTGCCGCGTTGTTCGTCAAGCATACCCTGCCGTCGTCGAGGAAGCGGGTGAAGGCGTCCCAGCGGCGGAGCATGTAATTGATAGCCTTGGCGAGATCGTGGTTGCGCGACAGCCTGACGAGCTGGGCGGTGAGCCAGGCGTGAAGCTCGGCCATGAGCGGCACACTCAGTTCCTTGCGCACAGCGAGCCGCTCGGCCGCGTCCTTACCGTTGATGCCGGGCTCGACATCGAACAGGGTATCGATCCGCTGCACTGCCTCGAGCGCGATTGGATAGATCATGCCGGCAGGATCTCCGCGGCTCTTCTTGCGGGCTGCGCTGGCGACGTCGGCCAGTTCGAAAAACTTGCGCCGCGCGTGGGCGAAGCAGCCGGCCTCGAGCACGGGCGCAGGCATGCGTCCGGAAGCATAGAGCTTGCCGTAACCGCCATAGGCATCGGCCTGCAGGATCCCCGACCAAGACGATAGATGCGCTCGTGGATGTTCGCCTCGCCAACCGCGGGAGTTGTGGAACAGAGCCGCGGGCGGATCGGCGCCGGCGAACGGGCGATCATTGCGCACGTAGACCCACTATCGAGCCGTATCGGTCTTCACCTGGCCATGACGGGCACGGTAGTATCGTCGCCATGCAATCGCTCGCCGGTCAGGACGTGCGTCTCGATGAGGCGATAGAGCGGCATCAGCGCAAAGGCAGCGGCACCGACCTGGTCGGCAAACGTCGAGGTGCTCAGCGGGACGCCTTTGCGCGCGAAACGTTCGGCCTGGCGGTTGAGTGGCTGGTGCTGTCCGTACGTCTCGAACAGCAGCGCTGGCGCATGAACTCGCTGCTTCCCGATCCGACTGCATCGCTGCTTGATCGCATCAAAATCAGCATGGTTGGCCTCAAAATGCCGCGCGCCATCGAAGTGGTCGATACCTGCGTATCCCGTCTCGACCGCGGCGAAATTACCGCGCTCGAAATGATCGAGCAGCTTCTCCTCGAAGAACTTACGTTCCGCGAGGAACGACGCATCCGCACCGCTTTGCGGATGGGCCGGCTGAACACCATCAAAACACTCACCGGCTACGACTTCTCGTTCCAACCTTCGCTCGACAAGGCCCGCATCCTGGCGCTTGCCGAACTGAACTTCGTCGCGCGATGCGAGGTCGTTCATCTGCATATCGAGTCTTCGCAAAGTAGGCGGCGGCTTTTTACAATATCGCGCTCCGCCTTGAGCTTAGCCACCTCCCGACGCAGGTGCTGAATCTCCTGCGCTCGGCCTTGATCTGGCCATGCCCAGTAAT